>DASQGS010000357.1:0-12214 GCA_035632455.1 Thermoanaerobaculia bacterium
ACTCGACGGTCTCATCGCCGCAAGCGATGCCGCGCGTGCACGACCGTTTGCACCACGGTTCACATCGATGCCCTACGCACCGCACAGCCCGCCCCTCAATGCCGATCCGTGGCGCAGGGCCGCGGCCGACTTGTTGTCGTCGAAACGGCCGCTATCGCTGCACATGCGCGGCATCGCGCTCATGGTCGGCGGGCATACAAAGGCTGCGCTCGAAGCGCTGCAGGATGCCTCGCTTCGCACACCGAACGACAGCGGAGTCTGGAACGATTTGGCAGCGGCGAGAATTGTCGCGACCAACGCTCAGGACAAACCGTTCGACTTGTTGCGCGCTTTCGTTGAGACCGACCGTGCACGCCGCCTCGATCCTCGGAATCCGGCCCCCCTCTTTAATCGGGCCCTGATTCTCGACGCCCTCGGCTTGAAGAGAGCCGCAGCGCTCTGTCGCCGAACTTACCTCGCATTCGACGGCAACTCAGGCTGGAGCGACGAGGTCCGCGCGAGCATCAGCAACGAGAGAAAGATCGACACTGTCACAGCGTGGAAGCACGAGATTCCGCGGCTGCGTTCGTCTTCGACTGCGCCCGAGGCTATGCCTAGCATTGTTCGAATGTACCCGCAACAAGCACGCACATGGGGTGAGACAGAGTTCCTTGGGAAATGGGGCGACGCGTACGACAGTGGCGCTCGAGGCGGGAGTGCTGACTTGACCCTGTCAAGACAGATCGGCGCTGCACTCGGGAGCGCCGGCGGCGATCAGCTTTTGAGCGATGAAGTCAATCTGATCGACCACGCGCCCGCCGAGGTGCGAGCACAGCTTGCCAAGGCTCACAGCATTTATTACCGCGGGCGATTTCTCTATGCACAGCGGCGCGTCGGCGAAGCGGCACCGCTGATTGCCGAGGCGCGACGCCTTTTCGAAAGCAGTTACAGTCCGATGGCATTGGTGGCGCGTTATTACGAGGCGAATATTGCTATCGACGAAAATCGCGCTAGCGAGGCTGCGGCGACGCTACGGGAGATGAGCCGCCACATCGATCGTCGATATCCCGCGCTGCGCGCACAGGTCGCATGGACGACGGGAGTGTCTCTTGGCCGGGGCGGTCGCTGGAACGAGTCGCTTGACGAACTCGCGAAAGCGGATGAGCTGTTCAACGCACTGAATGAATGGTCGAACGCGGCCCAGGTCGAGAACAATATCGCCTCTGTGCTCGCATCAGTTGGGCGCCTGGATGAAGCATGGCGTAAGCGGCGCAGCGTGTTCCTGGCGACATCAGCAGAAGGCGACCTGCGCGCTCAAGAGCGAGCGCTCGACGCGGCAGCGGCTGACGAATTTTACGCGTCGCGATGGGACACGGCACGTTCTCTGTTGACAGTGCTGATCGAGTCCCAGGTCAACCCGAGTGCGCGCATCCAGTGCGATGCGCTACTGCGCCGCGCGTACTGCGCCTTTGAAGCAAGATCGCTGGCAGAAGCCGCGGCCGATCTGGAGACGGCACGAAAGGTTGAGCAGATGATCCCGGATCGCGGGCTCGCCGCGAGCGCCGAGAACGACCGACATCTCATCGAGGCGATGCTGGCGCGAAGTGATCGTCCCACCAAGTCGGTCGCGCTCCTTTCCCGCAATATCGATTTCGCGCTGCAGCACGACGGTGCCTTCGCCCTTCCCGCTCTCTACCGGGAACGAGCCAACGCACTAAGGCTCAGCGGTCGAAGTGACGAAGCGGTTCGCGATCTGGTCGAAAGCATGCGTCTTCTCGAACAGCGCAGATCGGATCTGCGCGACGAAACCCTGCGTGACTCGATTCTCCGCGGCGCTGCGTCGACATTCACCGACTTGATCGATATGCAGCTTCGCCGCGGGTTGGTGGCGGGCGCGGTCGACATCGCGGAACGAGAGCGCGCTCGCTTGATTCTCGACCGGCTGGCAACGAATGACGCTGATGCGGCACCGCTTCCAGTCGGCGATATCTCGCGCTTGCTCCCCGACGCCACCAGCCTTATCGAGTATATCGCGCTTCCCGATCGGCTGGTAATCGCAGTGATCGACCGTACTGGTATCCGCAAAAGGGAGGTGCCGATCGCGAGCGCCGTCCTGCGAGCGGAGGCAATCGCGTTCGACCGAGCGATAGGGGACGATGATAACGCACGGAGCCGCGCTAAAGCCGCGACGATGTACCGGATACTAATCGCGCCGGTAGCCGATTTCATCGCCAACGCGACGACGCTGATCATCAGCGCTGACGAGCCGCTCGAGAGCGTTCCATTCGCGGCGTTGTACGATGAGAAGGCAAGACGCTTCATCATCGAGCGGTCGGCGGTCGTCATTGCGCCGAGCGCGTCGATGTTCGCACGTGCGTTCGGAAACGCAGGATCGCGAAGTGGACGCGCGCTCGTCCTCGGCGATCCCGCCTTCGATTCACATCTCTTTCCGAACCTGACGCGACTCAATGGAGCATCTGCGGAAGCGAAGAAGATTGCTGCCGCGAGCGGAACGAGGCCGCTCACGGGCGAAAGGGCCACGGCCGTGGCATTCAGAGCCGCGGCTCCCCGTTCGGACATAATTCACATCGCTTCGCACGCGATCGTGAACGAGGACGACCCGTCGCTCTCGGCTCTCATCCTCGCGCCATCTGAGTCCGATTCAGGCGTGCTGTACATCCGCGACATTGTCGCGTTACGCCTGCGGCCATCGGCCATCGTCGTACTTGCAGGATGCAAGACCGGTCTTCCAGCAAAGAATCGGACGACATCCGTGCGCAGCCTGGCGGTCGCGTTTCTCGTTGCACGCGCGAACAGCGTAGTCGGAACGTTGTGGGACGTCGACGACTCCTTGACCCGGGCCTTCGCGGTCGAGTTTCACCGACAATTGCGCAAAAAAGTTCCCGCCGAGGCGGCACGTAGTGCACAATTAGCAATGCTCGCTGGGGTCGGCGGACAATCGCGCAATCTTCGAGCATGGAGCGCATTCCAGATCTTCGGAACGGGTCAATGAGAAGGAGTTACGAATGTTCGCAGCAGTATCTTTGATTTTCTGGGGCCTCATTTGTCACGTCAAGATGCAGAACGGTACCGAGCGCGCGGTCTTTGTCATTGCCCCACAACACCAGGCCAAACTCGTCGTAGCCTTGAACGACTTGAAGAACCAGAATCAGGTGACGAATTTCCTCGGTGGCGGAATGACTGTTGTTGGAACGCCAGTCATGGTGGAGTTCTTTATCGGCAAGGGTAAGCACTTCCAATTTGGCGGCCTCGGTAAAGGCTATCCGACCGTCGACGACACAATCCCTCACCTGACCGACACGGATCCAGCTCACATGGGTTTGACGGACGGCACGACGGTGGCGCCGGAGATCCCAGCCAAGACGACGAGCCAGCATATCCTCGCTTACTTCGACTACAGCGGCGGGACTGTCGCTCCCATAGCAACTTGCACCGTGAAATGGAAAGCACCTACTAAGCCGGCGAACTGCTCTGCCACGGCAATCAACCAGACGGGCGTCGCAGCGCTTTCGGTTCGTTTCATTCCCGACGCAGGTGACATAATGCAATTGATGGACGTCGATGGCAATCTGCTCGATTTAAACTCGAACGCGGTCGTGCACGTTCAAAACCTACCGCCGATCAACACACACCAGGGATACAAGGAGTATCTGTGGCTCGACGATGGTAATTGCATGGCAGACCTCGACATGAGCGCCGGCTGTCAAGTCGTACTGCCGCCTGAGTTAACCCAGTTTCTCTCTCCCAGCAACGTTCCGGCGAGCAAGGTCACCATTCTCAACGTCACTAGTCCTGAGTGTTCAAATAGTCAGTTTCCATGAAACCGCCCAACTTCACCGGAGAATTAAGGATGGCTAGTGATCCGCCGTCGTAGAATCCTGATCTGAAGTGGAATGACGCGGAATGGAGAAGCCCGCCCGGAAACATCGCGATGCGCTTGAACTCGATCCAGTGATCGTGCATCTTCATGGCCTGCTCGACGATGGCGTTAGCTCTTCGAGCGGCGTGCGAAGTTGCTCCGCATGCGCTCTCGCCCGGCTTCGTGAGCAGGCTCGTTTGCAGTGCTGACGCAGAAACGTGCGGTGTCGCACGCGCGCCCGAGGGCGAGAATGACTCTGGAGCCGTTGACCGGACTTGAACCGGTGACCTGCTGATTACGAATCAGCTGCTCTACCAACTGAGCTACAACGGCATCGAGGTGGGCGAGGCTCTCGGCGGGGCCGGGAGCGGGCGTCATTATACGCAGCGGGCCGCGGGTGTCGAGAGCGCCCGGTCGCGGCAGGCCGCGATTGGGCGTCGGAAAGAACGCGGGGCGTGGAGGAGCGATTCCCGCGACCATCGGCGGTGTCGAGCAGGTCGATTCGACGGGAGATTCTTCGCCGTCTTCGCGGCTCGGAATGACACCAGGCCGGCCCCCGGTGCTACACTTTCGCCCTCGCGGTCCTCTCCCGCGCCCTTAGCTCAACTGGATAGAGCAGCGGACTTCGGATCCGCCGGTTGGGGGTTCGAATCCCTCAGGGCGCGCCAATCAGTGGTCGGTTGGCAGTGGTCGGTGAGTCTTCCGCGAGTGCCACGAGCAATCCCTGTGGTGCGGAAAGCGGCGGCTTGGGCCGCCGCAGTCCATATTATTTCCTGCGCAGGATGTAGAGCCGGAGCATGTCGAGGGCGATCTGGGTGGAGATCCAGCGGATCGTCTGTCTTGTGCCCTGCCAAAACGTCCACCGGTGGACGTGGCCTTTGTCGCTGGCGACGGCGATGTGGACCGTGCCGACGGGCTTGGCTTCTGTGCCCCCGCCGGGTCCGGCGATCCCGGTGATGCCGACGCCGTAGGTTGTGTGGAATCTCCGGCGGATGCCTTTCGCGAGATCGATGGCGACTTCCTCGCTGACCTCGCCGTGCTCCTGGATCAGTTTCGGGTCGACGCCGGCGAGGAACATCTTGGCGTCGGCGGTGTAGACGACCGCGCCGCCGAGGAAGTAGCGCGATGAGCCGGGGACGTCGGTGATGCGCTGCGAGAGGAGGCCGCCGGTGCACGACTCCGCGGTCGACACGGTCTCGCCGCGCTCGGCGAGAATGCGGCCGATCACGGCTTCGAGGGTGTCGTCGTCGAATCCGAACACGCGCTCGCCGAAGATGTCGAGAATCTCGCGCTCGCGCCGGGCGATCTCGGCTTTCGCTTCCTCCTCGGAGCCGTCGATTTGCAGGTGGACCTCGATCTGCCCACCCGAGGCGAGGATCGTCAGCGGCTCGTGATCGTGCGCGTCGTAGTAGGGCTTCAGCTTCTCCTCGACGCCCGATTCCGTAATGCCTGCAATCTTCAGGACTCGTTTGTAGCGGCCACGGCCGGGACTCACCGTGCGCAGCCACGGCTTCAAGTAGGTATCGACCATCCACTCGAGCTCGATGGGAACGCCGGGGAACACCCAGACGTGCTTCTTCGCGCCGGCATGCTCGATCTCGAGGTGGAATCCGGGCGCGGTGCCGCGATCGTTCGCCAGCGTGGTCTGGCCGCGAAAGACGTTGGCCTGGCGCTTGTTGACGTCCGGCATTCTCCAGCCGCGTGCGGCGAAGCGCGCCCGGAGGCGGTCGATGATGGACTGGTCGACATCGACGGTGAGGCCGAGAGCACTCGTGAGTGCCTCGCGAGTAAGATCATCCTCGGTTGGTCCGAGGCCGCCGCTGGTGATGAGGATGTCGGAGTGGACGAGAGCATGATGGATCTCGTCGGCGAGGTCCTGCAAGCGGTCGCCGACCACGCTCTTGCGCACGAGGCCAATACCGAAACTCTCGAGCGCGCTCGTGACTTTGAGGGAATTTGTGTCCAGGCGGGTCGGCCCCAGCATCTCGGAGCCGACCGCGATGATGGATGCGTTCATGCCGCCGGCTTGAACTTGATCGTGCAGCCGAAGGCCTTGGTCTCCCGCTGCGCGATTTCTTTCCCGGCCAGCAACGAGTCGAGGGCATCCTTGAGCCCGGTGCGCTGCCGCTCTTCCGGCTTTGCGGAATCGTCGACGTAGCCGCGATAGCGTACCGTCCCTTTGCCGTCGATGACGAACACGTGAGGCGTGACGCGAGCGCCGTAAGCGCGGGCGACGCTGCTGTCGCCGTCCTTGAGATAGGGATACGGATAATGCTTCGCCGTCGCCCGTGCCTTCATCTCATCGAGCTTCTCGATGGGATAGGCGGAATCGTCGTTCGGATCGATCGCGTAGAAGACCACGCCGCGCTTGCCGTACTCCGCGCCGAGGGATGCGATGCGATCCTCGAACGCCTTGGCATACGGGCACTGGTTGCAGGTGAAGATGACGACCGAGGTCTTCCCATCGCCCGGCGTGAACCGCACAGTCTTGCCGTCGACCGCGCTCGTCAACGCAAACCCGGGTGCGGTCGCGCCGACCGCAAGCTCGCCCGCGGCGAGAACGGTTGCCGTGAGAATGAGCAGGACTGCCATTGCCGCTTGTTTCATGAACGCCTCCTTGGTTGATGTGATTACTCAATCCGTGCCGGAGCTCTTCCTGACTGCGCCTGTGTGCTTCCGGCTCAGGGTCTCCAACGTCTTGGTGAACCAGTCGACATCGAGCTTCCCCTCGGATCGCGCGATCTCGCGCCCTGCTTCGTCGAACACGATGGCGATCGGAATTGCTCCGTCGAACTTGAGCCGCTCCGCGAGATCGGCGGTGCGGCCGGTGTAATAGAGGTTCCGGAAGCGGATGTGGCGCTCCGCCAGGAAGCGCTCGAGCTGCTGCTTGGAGTGGGCCCGGTCTCCGGGAATAGCATCGTCGAGCGAGATGCCGATCAACTCCACGCCGTCGGTCTTGAAGCGATCGGCGATCCGCTGCAAGTCGCCGATCTCCGCAACGCAAGGGACGCACCAGGTGGCCCAGACGCTCACGATGCGAATCCGCGAGCCGGGATGGAAGGCGCGCATGACGGCGTCGAGCGTCCGCGCCTCGGCGACCTCGGCGCGAGCCGCTGACACTCCGAGGACGAGCAGTAATCCGATCAGCCCGCCGCGTCTCATGTGGCGCACTATAAATTACGAGCGGATGCTCGGTGTCAAGGAGCGGCAACAAAGGAAATGGCCATCAGCTCCACCGTTTCCACTCCGATTCGTAGTAGCGGACGAGCACCTGGTTGTCGAGGCGATTGATCTCCACGGGAACCGGTTGCATGTCCGTCGAGAAGATGAACATCGCTGCCATCGTCCCGTTCTCGAGGAAACGAAGCGGAATCGCCGGCAGGCGCGCCGGCAGGTCGAATGGCACAGGACGCGCCAGGGCGAAGCCCCAGACGCCGAATGACGGCACGGTCATCTGGTACGGCCGCACCGCGAATCCCGAGGCCTCGAGTGTCCGGATGATGCACCAGTACGACTTTCGCGCGAAAAGCGGCGAGGTGCACTGCACGGCCACCGCGGCCTCGGGAGTGAGGTGCTGGCGCAGCATGCGGTAGAAGCGCGTCGTGAAGAGCTTGCCGAGCGAGAAGTTGTTCGGGTCGGGGAAGTCGACGATCGCCGCGTCGAATAGGTCGTGATTCTCGTCCAGCCAGCGCATGGCGTCGGCATTGATGACTCGGACGCGCGGGTCGTGAAGCGAATGTCGATTGAGCTCGCCGAGCGGACGGAATCGATCGGAAAGGTCGGTCATGGCCTTGTCGAGATCGACGAGCGTCACGCTGCGCACTGAGGGATGTTTGAGGATCTCGCGCACCGCCAGGCCGTCGCCGCCGCCGAGGACCAGCACGCGCGCCGGCGCCGAGGCCGCGAGCATGGCCGGATGCACCAGCGCCTCGTGGTAGCGATACTCATCGGCGGAGCTGAATTGCAAGTTGCCATTGAGGAAGAGCTGGAAGCCGGCGCGTCCACGAGTCATCACGATCCGCTGGTATGGCGAGGAGTGCGTATAGATCACGTCGTCCGCGTAAACCTCGTCCTCGGCGAGCGTCGTCAACAGCTTCGCCTCGAACAGGCCGGCCAGCAGGACGATGACGACGATCGCGCCTCGGATACGCAGTCCCTTCACGCTGCCCGTGATGATCGGACGCATCAGCTCGATGCCGTAGAGGCCAACGGCGGCGTTCAGGAGCCCGAAGAGCAGCGAGGTTCGCACGAGCCCGAGGCGCGGGACGAGCAGAACCGGGAAGAGGATCGCCGCGACGAGCGAGCCGAGGTAATCGAAGCTGAGGACGCGCGACACGAGCTCCTTGAAGTCGAGCTGCTCGCGCAGGATCCGCATCAGCAACGGCAGCTCCAGCCCGACCAGGATGCCGATGAGGATCACCACCAGGTAGAGAACGACGTAGAAATACTGCAAGCGCCCAAAGGCGATGAACAGGATCGGCGCCGAGAAGCCGCCGGCGATGGCCACGCCGAACTCAACGTCGACGAAGCGCCGCGCGAGCTCGTTGTCGATGTAGCGCGACAACCACGCCCCGATTCCCAACGCCGAGAGATAGAGGCCAATGATCAGGGAGAACTGGGTGATCGAATCGCCGAGCAGATAGCTGGCGAGCGTCCCGGCGAGCAGCTCGTAAACGAGACCGCATGCCGCGATGATGAGGACGTTGAGAAAGAGGATGGGTGTCCGGTTCATTCACCGGCTTCACTTTCCGCCGTGAAACCCCGAGTGCCAGAAGTGGTACGAGCGGTAGCCGCCGGGCGAGTTGCGGACGCTGGCAGGGATGGTCTCGCGTTTCGTGGCCGTAAACTCCCAGCCTCGCAGCGTCGCGGTCGAGTAGACCAGGAGCAGGCCGGAGGCGATCACCGCATAGAACTTGTGCATTTCAGATCTCCTAGCTCTTTGCCGTTCCGTTCGGCGAAAACATCGAATCGTTCCAGCGCCGCCCTTCGAACGAGGCACGGCGGATGATCGCCAGGAACGGATAGATCGCCAAGGCCCCGATCACGAGGAACGCATAGAAGAACCGCGGGACTCCTTCGCGCATCCGGACGTGGATCGAAGATACGGGAGGATTCGTCCCTTCCCATTGAAACTCCAGGCGCAAGGTGTAGCGCCCTTCCGGAACTGCGGCCACGAAGACCTGCTTGGAGGAGCTTCCCTCGCTCCAGCTCTCGCCGTCGTCGACGCCGTGGTAGTACTCGACGGGAATCGAGAACTGCTCTGTGAAGCCGTTCTGTTCGTCGACGAGATCGGCGTCGAGGTTGATCCATGCATTCTCCACTTGCGCCTCGGCATCGATTTCGAGGTTCTTGTGGCCTTTGACTTCGAGGGGATCGGTGAAGATCACCTTGCTCTGCTCGCCTGTTGCGAGAGGCTCGAGAGCGAAGTTCTGGTCGAGAAGTACCCGGCGCTCGCCGGTGGCCGAGAAGATGATCGCGAGGACGAGCGCGATCAGCGAGAACAGAAGAAAATCGCGCCAGACCTTGAGCGAGTGTGGATTGGGCTGGTTCGGGGCGACGCCCGTGGGCGACGGCAAACCCTTGACGTGGAATGTGTCTTGGACATCGCGCACGGGCATGTAGACGCCGTAGGTGTACGCGACCTCCTCCGACCCCTCGCCGGTCGCGAGCTCGCGCGAGATGATCGCCGGCGGGTCGATGTAATCAGCCGTACCCGCGGCTTCCCCAACGCTGACCTTCCAATAGAACTCGCCCAGGACGTACTCGACGCGAGCCGTCGCCCCCTGGTAGATCTTGAACGTGCGGCCTTGATACGTGAGCGATTTGGCGGTTACGACGACCTCGCCGGCTTGAATCGGCTGTGCGAAGGACCAATGGCCGTCGCTGTGCACGAGCCAGCGGAATCCCGATCGCGGCTCGTACAGAAGGTACTCGAACCAATAGTACTTTTCTCCCTCGATCTTGACGCTGCGCTGCAGGAAGCCGACTACCGTCCATTCGATGTTATCGATCTTCCCCTTCGTTCCGAGCGGGATCAGCGGCTCGACGGCCTTGTGGTCGAGAGCATGGAGGTACTTGAGGTTTCCTTCGTCGACGTCGAGGAACGAGCCGCAATGGCTGCACGTGACGCGCTGGGTCTGGTCCGGCATCCGGAGGTCGATGGGACCGCCGCAGTGAGGACATTGAAGCCTCGCTGCCTTTACGCGCGTCGTCTGTCCGGCCGCGGACTTCGAGATACCGAGCTCGTCGAGAGTGACGATCTTGCCGCCGAACAACAGCGGCTTGTCTTCGCTGTAGTCGATGGTGGCGAACCTGCCGCCGGACGCCGAGAGATCGGCGTAGTCATAACGGTCGCCGGGAACGACCCGCCATGGGATCTCCCCCTCGCCTGATCGAGCCGCCGCTTCGCCAATCTCGTCGACCACGAAATGATTGAGCGATCCCGGGACCCGCTCTCCCGGCTGCAAGGCTGAGATCGCGGGAATGTCTGGTGGACTCTGCACAAGGAATGTCAGGTAGAAGCGGCCCTGAGCCTCGGCCAGCCAGCCCCAACGGCCATCGCCGAAGGCGGCATACCACTCATCCCACACGCCGCCCATCGAGTGCTGTAACTGCACGCGTCCGGAGATGACGAACGTGACGCCGCCATAGCGCCCATCCAGTCCGACGCGTAAGGGCGAGCCCGTATCGAGCAGCGCCGCCACCTTGCCGAGATCCTCGAGGTTGCGGTCCGTGCGCGCGACCGCGGAGTGACAGTGCTCGCACACCACAACCATCGACGAGCCATATTGAAAGGTGATCTGCGCTCCGCAGGCGGGGCAATTTGTCTGAGTCATCGAACGATGGCCTCCTCGGTCTCACCCGCCGCGATGCGCCGCCGAACGAAGACGACCTCGACGGCCGCCGCACCCAGCAGCTCCGCCAGGTTCGTCTCCCAATCCCACTCCGGCCTCTCGCGGCAGCAGTAGAGATTGATCGTCGCCACGCCGTGCTCGGGATAGGTGTGACATGCAAGATGCGACTCTGCGAGGATCACGAATCCCGTGATTCCGCCGGGAGAGGGGAACTGGTGGAAGTGCGGCTCCGAGACGGGGTGCAGGGAGAGATCGCGGATCGCGCGGGCGAACAGCGTCGCCATCGACTCGACGCTGCGCAACGCCGCGGCGTCACATCCGCCGGCGTTGACGATCCACTCGACGCCTACATCGAACTCAGTCATCGTTGAACGAACGCCGCGTAGTTTACAGGATTTCGGTCCGAGGTCTGAGCATCGACGCGATTGCCGCGACGCAACGCACTTCGACCCAGCCTCACCGGTCACCCCAGGGAGCGACTTCCATCATGGTCATCGCCGGCGCCGGTGCTGAGACTGGTCGCGCAGCTTCGCAGCGATAGAATCGTCAGGGACGACACGGATTCATGGAAGCGACTCGACATTGTGCCGGGCGCGACGCATCCTTCCGAGGAGCCCCGGCTGCCTGGAGCATGTGGTCGCGCTCGCCCGCGACTGGTTCGTCGAGTACCTGACGGCGGCACTGAGGAGGACGGCATGAAGACCTCATTGATCGACGAGCACAAGTGGAAGGCATTCGCCGAAGCATTCACGCGCTCACACAACGGCTGGCTCGCCACGCTTGAGCTCCGCGAAGGCGACGCACCCGCGCGCGTGGCGGTCGATGAGCTTCCCTTTCGCGGGGCGACGATCGAGAAGCGCGGGCTGCGGGAAACTCTGGTGCTGATGTTCGGGGACGATGCCGAGGAGCATTTCGCCCACATCATCGAGCAACCGCGGGCTCTGAAGACGATCGAGGCCGAGGATTTCAGCGAGGCGTCGCTGGTGATCGATCTCGGCGACGGCAGCAGTTGCATCCTCGAGCTCTCGAATCCGCTCATTGGGGATGACTTCGCTGAAGTTTGAAGGGAGCGTCGCGTCAGCCGTCCGCATTTGTGTGGCGCGTCGCTGCCTCGTGCAGCAAATCGATCACTTCCCGGTCGCTCACCTGTGCGAAATCGTCGTACCACTCGCCGACCGCTCCGAAGCCTGCTGGGCTGGAGAGGCATACCAGCTCAGTGACCTCTCTTCGAAAGCGCTCGCAGGTATCCGGCGGCGCGACGGGCACGGCGAGAACGATGCCCGCCGGCTTGCGCGCTCGAATCGATTCGATGGCTGCGAGCATGGTCGAGCCGGTGGCGAGGCCGTCATCAACGACGATGACTGTTCGGCCGTCGATCGCCAGCGGCGGGCGGTCTCGGCGGAACAGCGACTCGCGGCGCAGGAGCTCCTGTTTCTCACGCGCTGCCACGCTCTCGAGCTCCTGCCTGCCGATGCGAAGAGGTCCGATGACATCGTGATTG
>DASQGS010000358.1:0-3416 GCA_035632455.1 Thermoanaerobaculia bacterium
TGCCCCGCGACCCTACTCGCGCAGCACAAAGGAGCTCGCCGCGAGAATCGAGTTCCTCGCCAGTGGCCTCCGCGGGGCGGGGACGCCCGCGGTTGCGCCCGGGACGGCCGCGCTCCTTTGGGCGTAAGCTTCCGCATCAAAGGAGCATGGTCATGTCCGAGGGGACGTTCGTTCCTGTGCGGGAGATCTTTCGGGCGCTGGCTGCGACCATCGTCCCCGAAGCTCAAGCACTCGATGACCGCGGTTGGACCGAGCTCGAAGAGATCGTCGAAGAGGGACTGGCGCCGCGCCCCAAATCGATTCGAAGGCAACTGCGAATTCTCGTCCGCGCGTTGAACGTTATCCCCGTCTTTCGATTCGGGAGGACGTTTCGCGCGCTCGATCCGGCGAAGCGGACCGCGTTTCTTCTCTCCGTCCAGGATGCGCCGCTGCTTCTCTTGCGCCGCGGATTCTGGGGGCTTCGCACGCTCGTCTTCATGGGTTACTACGGCCGCCATGAAGCGAGCGCGGCGATCGGCTATCGCGCCGACCCTCGGGGCTGGGAGGCGAGTCGATGATCGAGAAGAGTTACGACGTCGTGATCGTCGGCTCCGGCGCGGGCGGTGGGACTGTGGCAAAGGAGTTGGTTCCGCTCGTCGCCGAAGGTCGCAAGGTTCTCGTCGTCGAGCAGGGACCGCGCCTTGCTCTCGATGAATTC
Organism: Thermoanaerobaculia bacterium; assembly: GCA_035632455.1. Lineage (GTDB taxonomy): Bacteria > Acidobacteriota > Thermoanaerobaculia > Gp7-AA8 > Gp7-AA8 > DASQGS01. The sequence continues at coordinate 698 of DASQGS010000358.1, forward strand.
ACCGGCCGCGAGCTGGAGATGGCGCCGGCGCTCTATGAGGACGACGGTGGATTCCTGACCGCCGACGGGACGATGACGCTCGCATTCGGCCGCGTCTACGGCGGATCGACGGTCGTTTATACCGGCACGTCGATGCAGCCGCCGGAGCGCGTCATCCGCGGCTGGGGCGTGCCCGGCCTCGATCATGCCGATCTCGACGCGCGCGCTCGAAAGTATGCGACAGAGAACAACGTCCACCTTCTCAACGACGATCTGCTGAACGACAACAACCGCCTGTTCGTCGAAGGCTGCACGAAGGCCGGATACAAGGCCGAGCAGTTTCCGATCAACGTGAAGGGTTGCCGCGGATCGAGTCTCTGCAACCTTGGATGTCCGAATGGTGCGAAGCAGGGGACGCACATCGTGCAGCTCCCCGCCGCCGAACGCGGTGGCGTCGAGGTTGTGACGCGCGCGCAGGTGCTCCGGATCGAAGATCGTGCGCTGGTCGTTCGAGTCACGGAAAAGCTGACTGGCGGGAAGGGGCTTCCATCCGAATGGGCACCGGGCGAGTACCGGATTTGCGCCGGGATCATCGTTCTCGCCGCAGGCGCGATCGGGAGCCCGGCTCTGCTCCTCCGGTCGCAGCTCGCAGGATTGCCGCGCGGCGTAGGCGATGGGTTCACGTGTCATCCCGCGCACATCCTCGTGGCCGAGCATCCGCGCGAGATCACGAACGATGTCGGGCATCCGAAGAGTTTCTTTCTCGACCGCGCAGTGGAAGAGGGCTACATCCTCGAGACGTGCATGTATTTCCCGTTCACCACGGCCAAGAATCTGGCCGGCTTCGGAGCGCCGCACTCGACGTTGATGCGGGCGTTTCCGCGCCTCCAGATGATCCTGGTGCTGGCGTGCGACAAGGCCGCGCCGGGCAACCGGGTGTCGGTCGATCGCGATGGGAAGGCAGTCGTTCATTATCGGTTCACGGATGAGACGATCGCGTCGTTGGTGCGAGCGACCCGTGCCTCGGCCCGAATCTTCTTCGCCGCCGGCGCGATCCGCGTTCACGCGCCATCAGCGGATCCTCCGCTGCTCGAAGCCGGGGACGGGAACAGGATCGACGAGCGCATTGACGTCCGGCACTTCAAGCCGGGAAAGATCTCGGTATCGGCCGCGCACCTGATGGGCGGTTGCGGGATGGGCCGCGGTGCTGCGGATTCGGTCACCGACGCGAGTGGACGGATTCACGGCATTCCGTGGTTGCGCGTGGCGGACGCGAGCCTCTTCCCCGACTCGCTCGAGATCAATCCCTATCTCACGATCATGGCCCTTGCCGACCGCGTCGCCGAGGGGATTCGCGCTGAGGCTGGATCGCTGCTGGATGGAACGAGGTGAATCGATGGCCATGACCGGCGCAGCGCTCGTGCTCCGCGCACTCGAAGACGAGGGCATCCGCCTCGCGTTCGGAATTCCCGGCACGCACAACATCGAGCTCTACGATGTGCTGGCGACGTCGGAGATCGTTCGCGCCGTGCTCGTCACCGATGAACAGAGCGCGTCGTTCATGGCCGACGCCGCGTGGCGCGCATCGGGCGTGATGGCCTGCGCCAACGTCGTGCCCGGCGCGGGCCTGACGCACGCCATGTCCGGCATCGCCGAGGCGTTCATGGACGCGATCCCGATGCTCGTCCTCGGATGCGGCATCAGGCGGGACACCGGCATGGCCTACCAACTCCATGACGTCGATCAACAAGCGATCGCCGCGCCGGTCACGAAGGCGACATTCCGCCCCGAGCGAGGCGAGGACATCTATCGGACGATCCGGAAGGCCTGCAACATCGCTCGCGGTGGGCGGCCCGGCCCGGTGTTCGTCGAGATCTCCGCCGATCTCTATCTCTTCCGCCATGACGAGCCGGAGCCGTGGAACGGTGGAGGCACCAAGGCAGGCATCGACGACGCGCTCCTCCGGCACGCCGTAGCGATCCTCGGCCAGGCGAGCCGGCCGCTGCTGTACGCCGGGCTCGGCGCCGCCGGCGCAGGAGCCAATCTCGTCGCACTCGCGGAGCGCCTGGAGTCGCCGGTGGCTTCAACGTTCCAGGGCAAGGGCGTTTTTCCGGAAGGCCATCCGCTATTTCTCTGGCCCGGCTACGGCGACGCCGCGCCACCATTCGCGAGAAAAATCGCGGAGAGCTGCGACGCGACGCTGGCCATCGGATGCCGCTTCGGCGAGGTAGCCACCGGCAGCTATGGCGCTCCGCCGCCGGGAGAGTTGATTCATGTCGACATCGACCCCGCGGTGCCTGACAGGAATTACAAGGCCTCCGTCGCCGTGACGGCCGATGCCGCCGCGTTCGTCGAAGCGCTGCTGGATCAGCTTCCGGCTCGCCCGGAAGACCCGGATCTTCGCAACGACATCCGCGATGGGCGCAAGGAGGCGGCCGAGGAGATCGCGACGCCCGGCGAGAGCGGTGTGTCGCCCGGGATCCTGCTTCGCGCGCTGCAGAAACAATTCGGTCCTGACACGATCTTCACGACCGACAGTGGCAACGGCACGTTCCTAGCGGTCGAAGGGCTGGTTCTGGAGAAGCCGGGGCGATTGCTGGCGCCGGTCGATTACTCCTGCATGGGCTACTCGGTTCCCGCCGCGATCGGCGCGAAGCTGGCGTGCCCGCAGTCGCCGGTCGTGGCATTGGCCGGCGACGGTGCGTTCCTGATGACGGGCCTCGAGCTGCTGACCGCGGCG
>DASQGS010000359.1:0-14229 GCA_035632455.1 Thermoanaerobaculia bacterium
CCGGATCCGTGAGCGTGCTCCAAACCCGCCGGCCCACGGCGGTCAGGCGCGATCTCCATGTCGCGTGCGTCGACTGCGACGGGCGCGTCGGACGCTCCGGTAGCTGCTCCTCCATGGCGCCAACTATAGCCGCACCGAGGCCGGACTTTTCAAGTGCCCGGGCCTTTCACTTGAACGGGGCCGCGCAAGGGGGTTGCATAATGGCACTCATGCCCGGCGGCAAGGTGATCATTCCGGAGATCGTGGAACCGGACGAGCAACTCCCGGGCGACCTCGTCGCTCTGAAGGGCTTCGCCTATCTGCTCGACGAGGCCGTGGCCATCCCGGGCACGCGCAAGCGGGTCGGGCTCGACGCCGGGCTCGGTTTGATTCCGTGGTTCGGCGATCTGATCGGCGCTCTTCTCTCTGCCTGGATCGTATTCGGTGCGTTGCGGCATCGCGTCCCCATGCTGAAGGTCGTGCGGATGGTGATGAACATTCTCATCGATCTCGGCCTCGGCGCGATCCCGATCGCCGGCGACATCTTCGACTGGCTGTTCGAAGAGAACGTCATCAACATGAGGCTGCTGCTGAAATACCGCGACCGCAAGCGTCCGCCCCGCAGCTTCGCATCAATCGCGGGCGCTGCGCTGGTGGTGGTGGCGATCATCTGCTGGACCGCCGTGTTGGTACTCGCCGGCTTTGTGGCGGCGACGGTGTGGCTGATTCATCGATACTGGTGAATTCGCTACTCCACCACGATCCCCGTCATCGCCTCCCTCGCGTCGCTCGATCCCTTCTTCTTCACGATCACATCGAGCGTCGCTGGGCCGCGGCCGACTCCGGACGGTGTGAATTCGAAGAGCAGCTTCGTGAGGTCGCCGGCTGCGGTTTGTTTCTGCGAAATGAGCTTCGGTGCGCAATTGTGGGCGGCGCCTCTCGGATCGATCACCTTCGCTTCCCACGTCATCTCGTCGGGGCTGGCGTTGTACACGAAGAGCGCGAAGCGGCGCGGCTGCGAGCCGAGCCTCACGCCGGCGCTCGGGATGAACGGCTCGCCGCCGAGCTCGAATGGATACGGCGCGCCGGTCTTGTCGTGTGATGCGCCCTTGACCATCACCCACTTTCCCGCGTCCTCGAAGAAGAACGGCGGGAGGACCGTGACCTCGTCCGGTTTCGCCACGGTCACGTCGATCCGGGCGTAGCCCTTGCGCTCGGTCTCGGCGACTTTGACCAGGCTTTTCACCGCGTATCGCCCCTCGGGAAGGCTCAGCGTGCCGTAGTACTTCACGCCGCTGGCGCGCAGCTTGTCGCCGGTCTTGTCGAGGTCGAGCGAAATGCGCTGGAAGAGCGAGTCGCGCACAATGCCTTCCTCGTCGAAGGCGTAGACGTAGACCTCGGCGGTCACGCCTTTGGCAGGCGCGCCTTTGACCAGCTCCGGCCCGCCGATCTCGAGGATCACCGGGATCTGCGCGTTCTTGCTCTTCGTCGGAAACGGCGCGGCAAGCACCGCCATCGGCACGTCGCTTTGCGGGATGTCGTTGAGGATGATCTGGGCATTCGTGAGCGTACGCTCGATGGCAGTCTCGGCTCCGGCCTCGTAATAGCCCCCACGGCTCGATGGGCGCCCGCCAGGCACGTCGACGAGCCGGACCTTGAGCTCGTGATATTTGCCGGGCGCGGACGACGGGGCCTGAAACCCCAACACGTAGACCACTTCCTGCTGCTTCAACATCTTGTCGAAATTGCTGGCGAGATCGTTCGTGTCTCGGAACACGGTGCCGCCCGTCGGATTGGCGACGAGGAAGAGACCGTCGCTGGAATTCGTGCGCGCGCCGCTCTTCAGGTCGTTCTGCAGCCGGAGTCCCTGGATGTCGATGGCGTGGAGCACCACGTCGGAGCGGTGGAAGAACTGCGACATCCTCTCGAGCAACGTGAGGCTGGATGTGCTGCCGAAGCGGCTGTCAGTGTCGACGTTCCAGATCTCGCCGTGCGACAACGCCTCGTTCTCCACCTTCTGCTCCTGGCTGGTTCCTTCGCGCCCTTGCACAAGCCGTGGGTCGAAGCCCTCGGAGAGAAAGATGATTTGCTTTCGCCCCGGGACGCGCGCCAGGGTCTTGGCGAGCCCCCCGAGCATGCCCACCTGTTTCTCGATGCGCATCCGGTTGAAGCGATCGTCCGATCGGCCGGCACGCTGATTCATCTCCCGTACTTCTGCGTCGGCTTGACCGGCGCGGCCGCCGGAGGGCGGTGGCTCCGGTCCCTCCACGATCGCGCTTCCGGCGATCTGGAGCGGGTCTGAGGCGCGGTACGACGAGGGGTCGGCGATCGCGGCGGTCAGGAGATTCCGGTCGGTCGTGAACGCCGTGACGAGGCGAAAGCCGCGATCGACGTCAATCGTTCCGACGGCGGCGAGATCGCGCCGCAGCACGCTGTGCGCGAGAAAATCGCGAGCTGCTTCCTGCGCCTTCCTCAGCGAGACTGGCGACGAGAAGGAGAGATCGAACAAGAGAAGAAAGGTGCGCCGAGCGGCCGGGTTGATCGGGGCGAGCGCTCTCGATGCCGCAGGAGATGCGAAGTCGATCACGTCGAACGACGTCGTGGCGCGCTTTTTCCCTTCGTCGATCAGCTCGAAGTTCGCGGCGGTCAGGCCGCGCACGGGATTGCCGTCGCGGCCGATGACCGTCACCGGGACTTCGACGACCGTAACGTTGATCGACTCCTTCGCCTGGGCCAGTGCCGAGGCGGCGACGGCGAGAGATGCAAGCGCAAACAGGGCAGTGCGGGCGAGACGCATACGAGTCTCCTTGTGAGCCCCATGGTAGCGCGAATGCGTGCGCCTCCGGACCGCGCCGGATCGATCGGATCGGTTAGATCACGGTCGCCGTACCGCCACGATGTGCAGCGTCTCCTGCTTTGTGCCGCAGCATGGACCGCTCACGGGACCCGTGACCGTGGCCCGGATCGTGTTTCCTTCGATCACGCCCGTTCCCTGGAGATCGTACAAGCAGGCGATGAATCCGTTTCGCATGTGGAGGGTTACCTGGGAGCCGCGAACCTCGGCGTTCACCGCTGGCGCATCGGGGAAGATCGGCTCCGTTGCCGTGCAGCCCCTCTGCTCGAACGTCCATTGGCGCTGGTAATTGTCCGTCGGGCAATTGGCGTCGGATTGAAAGTCGATTACGTCAAACGTCCCGGCCACGCTGACGCAGGAAGGCGCCGGGTTCGCCACACGCCGGCGTCCCGATTGACCCGCCGACGAAGATTCCGCAGTGAGCGCGTTTCCGGTGCCGGTGGCTCCGCTCGGCTCGGTCGGCAGCGACGACTGCTTGCACGAGACCAGAATCAGGAGCGCGAACGCGGCTCCGAATTTGCGCGATGCCCGACTTCTTGCTTTGATCACCATGACTGAGCCTCAGCCTTCCGAGTTGGTTTGCGATGCGATTCAAGGGCAGTGTAGCAACTGCGCGAGCCTTCTTTCGCGCTGTTTCGTTCTCCTCACAACTCTGTTACAGGTGCGCTTGCCGTCATCGTGAAGAGAATACATCCACCGATCGTGATATCGGCCCGGCAATAAGTGCCGTTTGCAGGCGATGGAGCGCGTTGCCGGAGCGCCGCCGCTGCGTCCGACGCCGTCCCTATCAGATCTCGCTCGATCAGATCTCTCTCGGTGTAAGCTTCGCCGGTCGCTGCGCGCTCGTGATCGAGACTGCGAACGCGATCAATCGAACCGAGAGGAATCCAACGTGAAAAGACTCATCCTGACGTCCATGGTTGCTGCCGCCTTTCTGGCGTGCGGAGCGAAGAAGGAAACGCAATCGACCGACACACAGCCTGTGGCCACGACATCGTCCGCCGTTGCGTCCGCCACGACCGGCAGCACAGCGAATCTGCCTCCCGATCACCCGCCGATCGGCGAGATGGGGAAGGCAGGCATGCCCGGCATGCCTCCAGCCGCAACCGAAGGCGCGCCGATGGGCGGCGCGAAGCTCACGCCTGCGTCAGGAACGGTGAGCGGCGAGGTGCTCGAGTCCGTCGAAGCCTCCGGCTTCAACTACATCCGCCTGCGCACGAGCTCCGGCGAAGTCTGGGCCGCGGTCCGGACGCCGGGCGTGAAGAAGGGTGCGAAGGTTACGGTCATCCAGTCGATGGCGGCCGAGAAGTTCGTGTCGAAGTCCCTCGGAAAGACGTTCGATCACCTCATCTTCGGCGATATCGAAGGAGCCGCGCCGCCGGCAGCGAGCGCATCGCCGCACGGCTCGATGGCCATGCCATCGATGGGCGCCGAGCATGCGAAGGTCGCGGCCGGACCCGCCGATGCCGGGCCGATCAAAGTAACCAAGGCCGAAGGCGCCGAAGGGAAGACCGTCGCCGAGATCTGGTCGTCGAAAAACGCGCTCAAAGACGCAAGGGTTGCTGTGCGCGGCAAAGTCGTCAAGTTCCTCCCCGGCATCATGGGCAAGAACTGGGTCCACCTTCGCGACGGCTCCGGCTCGCACGACAAAGGCGATGACGACATCACGGTGACCACGCTCGACACCGTCGCAGTGGGCGACGTCGTCGTCGCCAAAGGCACGGTTCACCTCGACAAAGACTTCGGCGCCGGGTATCGCTATCCGGTGATCATCGAGGATGCGAAGGTGAACAAGTAGGAGCGCAAGGGGCGCCGGCATCCTTGCCGGCAAGTCGCGGAGCATCCTTGCCCCGCGACGCTACTCGCGCAGACCGATCCTGTGCGAGGAGGCGGTCTGCGCAAGGATTTCCTGGGCGCGCTCCAGCCTCCTGGCTTCGCCGCCGAATCGTCACGATGAGCACAGCACCATCGCGCTACACTTCCGCTTTCTGTCTTCTTTTGGAGGAGCCTTTCATGCGAGTTCGCCGACTCATTCTGACTCTCTCGCTGCTCATCGTCTCCTTGCCGCTTGTGGCTCAGAACGTTCCCGAGACGCTGTTCAACGGGATGAAGTGGCGGCTGGTCGGACCGTTTCGCGGCGGTCGGGCGGTTGCCGCGACCGGCGTGCCGGGCGATCCGAACACTTACTACTTCGGTGCCGTGGCCGGCGGCGTGTGGAAATCGACCGACGGCGGCGGGAATTGGACGCCGCTCTTCGACAAGCAGTCGGTCGCTTCGATCGGCGCGGTCGCAGTCGCCGATTCCGATCCCAACGTGATCTACGCCGGCACCGGCGAAGGCTGCATCCGCGGCAACCTCGCATCCGGCGATGGAGTCTACAAATCCACTGACGGCGGGCGCACGTGGCGCAATGTCGGACTGCGCGACACGCAGCACATCGGCGCGCTGATCATCCATCCCCGCGATCCGAACATCGTGTTCGTCGCCGCCCTCGGACACGCCTACGGCCCGAACGCCGAGCGCGGCATCTTCCGCACCGTCGACGGCGGGAAGTCCTGGGAGAAGGTGCTCTTCAAGAATGATCACACCGGCGGCGTCGACGTCGTGTTCGATCCGCACAGCCCGAGCATTCTCTACGCCGCGCTCTGGGAAGTGATGCGCACGCCGTGGAGCCTCACCAGCGGCGGCGAGGGGAGCGGTCTCTACAAATCGATCGACGGCGGCGCGACGTGGAAACGCATCGAAGGCGACGGCCTACCGAAGGGAATCATGGGGCGCATCGGCGTCTCGGTCTCCGGCGCCGACGGCAACCGAATCTATGCGCTCATCGAGGCGGACGAGGGCGGCATCTACCGATCCGACGACGGCGGCGACACTTGGACGCGCGTCAACGACGACGAGCGCTATCGCCAGCGGGCCTGGTACTTCAGCCACCTCTTCGCCGATCCGAAGAGCGCCGACACGGTCTACGTCCTCAACACCGGCCTCTTCCGCTCGACCGACGCTGGCAAGACCTTCACCCTTCTGCCCGCGCCGCACGGCGATCACCACGCACTCTGGATCGATCCGGCGAATCCGCAGCGGATGATCAACGGCAACGATGGCGGCATCACCATCACCACCGACGCCGGGAAGACTTGGACCCGCCAGGACAACCAGCCGACCGCGCAGTTCTACCATGTCGTTGCCGACAACGATTACCCCTACCGTCTCTACGGCGCGCAGCAGGACAACTCGTCCGTGGCCATCGCCAGCCGGACCGACGACGGGACCATCGACCGCCAGCATTGGTACGACGTCGGCGGCGGGGAAAGCGGGTGCATCGCTCCTGACCCGCGCGACGCAAACATCGTCTACGCCGGCGACAACGGCGGCGTGCTCACGCGCTGGGACAAACGCACCGGGCAGGCCCAGGTGATCAACGTCTGGCCGCTCGACACCTCGGGGCTCGGCGCGGAGAGCCTGGAGCATCGCTTCCAGTGGACCGAGCCGGTGCTGATCTCGCCGCACGATCCGAACACGCTCTACACGTGCGCTGAGGTCGTGTTCAAGACCACGGACGGCGGGATGCACTGGACGGCGATCAGCCCCGACCTGACCCGCAACGATAAGTCGAAGCAGAAACCCTCGGGAGGGCCGATCACGCTCGACATCACCAGCGTCGAGTACTACGACACCGTCTTCGCGCTCGCCGAATCGCCGGTGAAGAGCGGTCTGCTCTGGGCCGGAACCGACGACGGCCTGGTGCACGTCACGCAGGACGGCGGGAAGAACTGGACGAACGTCACCCCGAAGGGGATGCCGGAATGGAGCATGATCAGCCAGATCGACGCTTCGCCGCACGACCCCGGCACGGCTTACATCGCCGTCGATCGCCACAAGCTCGACGACTTACGTCCGTACATCTACAAAACCAGCGACTACGGCAAGAGCTGGACGAAGCTGACGGCCGGCATCGGCGAGACCGCGTTCGTACGCGCCGTGCGTCAGGATACGAAGCGGAAGGACCTTCTCTACGCCGGCACGGAGCTCGGACCGTATGTCTCGTTCGACGACGGGCAGCACTGGCAGCCGCTGCAGCTCAATCTTCCGGTCACGCCGGTAACGGACCTGGTGATCAAGGACGACGACCTGGCCATCTCGACCAACGGCCGCGCGTTCTGGATCCTCGACGATCTCGCGCCGCTGCGGCAGGCCTCGACGCAATTGCCGGCGAGCGGCATGCATCTCTATCAGCCGGCCGCGACCGTGCGCCTGCACTATCCCGAGCAGGTCGACAAGCGCCGCCCCGTCGGCCTCTCTCCGACCGGCGGGTTCATCGACTATTGGTTTCGCAGCGAGCCGAAGGAAGAGGTCACGCTGGAGATCAAAGACTCGCAAGGCCGGGTGGTTCGCACGTTTTCGAGTCAGAAGAAGAAGAGCAAGTTCGAGCAGCCGCCGGAGTGGCCCGATCTCGAGAAGCCGCCCGAGCTGATTCCGGCGAAGGAGGGGATGAATCGCTTCCCCTGGAATCTTCGATGGGAGTCGCCGCTGGAGACGCCGGGAGCGTTCTATCAAGGCAATGGACCGGAGGGGCCGATCGCACTGCCTGGCAAGTACCACCTCACGCTGACGTGGAACGGCAAGAGCGAGACCGCGGAGCTCGAGGTGCGTCCCGATCCGCGAGTCAAAAACTCCGCCGAGGATCTGCGAAGCCAGTTCGAGCTCTCGATGAAAGTGCGGGATCGGATCGCGGAGCTGCACCAGGCCATCAACCAGATCCGCGGAGTCCGGGGCGATCTCGAGTCGCTCAAGCAGCGGCTCGAAGCGAGCGGCAAGAGTAAGGAAGTCCTGGCTGCCATCGAGAAGCTGGAAAAGTCGATGGCCCCGATCGAGCAGGAGCTCACCCAGGTCAAGCTCAAGAGCTCGGAGGGAACGCTGCGCTACCCGTCGATGCTCAACGAGCAGTTCGACACGTTCATCCACATGATCGAGAACGCCGACACCGCGCCGACGCAGCCGATGCTCGACGTGTACGACGGCCTGCAGAAACGTTTGGCCGCGCAGCTTGCGAAGTGGAAGGCGATCACAGCCACCGATCTGCCGGCGTTGGATGCGATGGCGAGGAAGGAGAATGTGCCGCTTGTGATCGTGCGGGATTAGCTGGCTACTCCGCGCGCTCGATCCGCTCGACGCTCTTGAAGCACGGCTCGATCGCCAGGAGGGTGTCCTCGTCAGTCGAGGTGATCTCCCACCAGGTGCTCTCGAACGCTTCAAGGGTCAGCCAGGGGTGCGGCGATCCGGTCGCGAAGGCTTCGAAGCGTCCGCTGCAGACCTGCAACGTGTTCGCGGCCACCTGGAACAGAATCGCGCCGTCGACGACGGCCATCGCGTCCCACGCTTCGCGGAGGTACTTGACGCCCGGCTTCGGCACGAACTCGCCGACCTCGCAGCGCCATGTCGATTTGACCGCGGCCTCGCCGAGGATCTCGAGCAGGTCGGCCAAACCAAACGCCAGGATCCCCTCGGCCAGGTCGCTGATTCGGAGAGTCGCGGTCATCTCAACACCCCCTGCGTGAACAGATTTGAAGCGGAGCCACCTCGGCCCGGAGCGTAAGGATAACGCCGCAGCGCGCAATCGAGCCGAAAATGGGATGTGAGCAAAGCCGGACGGGGCCGGATCGACGAGGCGGAGATTCTCACCGTCTCCCTTCGACCGCAACCAGAAAATCGCGCGCGATCTTCGCCCCGGCGTACTCAGCCGGCCCGGCATCCTCTGCGATCAGTCCGAACGCGATGCGCGGGCGGTCGGCGGGAGCGAATGCCATGATTACCGAGCTGATCCCCGCGGGCCCGCTGACAGTGCCAGTCTGCATGGCGACCTTGAATCCGTCGATTGCGGCGCGCCGTCCGGTGCCGTTCGGGCTCGACACCACGCGCTCCATCGCCCGCACGATCGCCTCGGCATGCTCCGCCGATGCGACGCGCGAGCTCGATTGCGGCGGTGGTCCTGCCACCACATCGCCGAGGATCGAGCGACGGGCGCGCAACAAGCGAGGCGCGGTCAGAACACCGCGATTCGCAGTCATCGCGGCGAGCATGGCCACGTGGAGCGCCGTGACCGTCTGGTGCTGCATGCCCGCCGCGTAAGCCGCGGTCTCGTAGCGGTTCGGCATCGTGCCGGCGCTCTTGCCGAGCGGGACGCTTGCAAGACCGATGTTGATCTGACGGTTGAAGCCGGCCGCGGTCATGAAGCTTTGCAGCCGCGTCGCGCCGATTCGAAGACCGAGGTCGGCGAAGGCGCCGTTGCACGACACCGCGAGCGCCTCGTCGAGATCCGGGAGTGCGCCGTGGCCGAGCGGCAGTTCGTCCGCGAGGCGCTGCCCGTCGATGTTCAGCGACCCCTGGCAGTGGTACGGAAAGATGGATCGGACGTCGACGCCTGACTCCAGGCCGTTCAATGCGGTCAACACCTTGACGATCGAGCCTGGATCATACTGCTGCTCGATTGCGAGGTTCGCGTTCGGCCCGCGCCCGGGCGCGCTGGCGATGGCCAGGATCTCGTTCGTTCGCGGATCGATGGCCACGATCGAGCCGCGAAACCCGCCAAGCGCCGCGAGGGCCGCTCCCTGCACGACCCGATCCATCGTCGTCTCGATGTTGTCGTTCGCGGTGAGGCTCGCCAGTTGGCTTTCGATCGTCAAGGTGCCGTCGCCTTTGTCGATCATCTGCGCGAAGGCGGCGTCCATCGCGACGACGTTGCTATTGGCGAATCGATACTCGGCGATGGTGTGTCCCTCGCGATCGAGCACGTAGGGAAATGCACCGCGCTTCCGCTGCACCAGCGCCTCACGCAAGCGGCCGTATTGTCTGGCGCCCACTTTGCCGGGGTCGACGTCCCGAAATGCCGCCTCGGCGTCGGAGATGCGTCCGATCGAGGCGAGCGCGGCCGACCGGTAGAGCGGTACCGCCGGTCCCTCATTCCGCTCCTGTACCGCTTGGTCGTAGGCGAGGAATTCAGCGTAGCGGCCGAACGCGATCAAGCGCTGCGCCACCTCGGACTTCGGGATGACCGGAAACCAGATCCGGCCCCCGCGCGCGAGATTCTCCAGATGCGGCGCCGCGAGCTCGGGCTTCTTCGCCGTTGAATAGGCGATGGCCAGCAACTGGTCGTAGTCCGAGCTCCGGATGAACCAACGAGCGCCATTCTCGGCAATGATCGCAGCCTCCGCGGGGTGGCCGTTCCGCCACGCGCGAGCGGCGTCGTGCAGGGCGAATCCGGTGACGATGTAGACCAACACCGCGATCCCACCGATCAGGGTGACGAGAAGAACTGCAAGCCAACGAAGTGGCAGCCGGCGGCGGGCGGGTTTCTCGCTCATGTTCGTTTCATGACCTCGACGACTTCGAATCGCTTCAAATGCAGCACCTCGGAGGCGCTCCCCTTTGCGGTCGAGATCTCGAGGAGCCCGCCTGAGCCAATGACAAGAAAGGCGTCAGCGTCCGAGAGCTTCGCGCCCTCTGCATAGTTGGCCACGAGATGCTCGATGAGGACGTATTTGACGCGCACGGCGAACGGCGAAAACCCGATGCGGGAGGCCTCGATATCGGTGACGATATTGCCGAAGCGATCGACGGCCACGATGCTCCCCTCGACGCGATCGGCGTCGTAGCGCGGCGGCGTGTAGTCGAGGTGCACGAGCTCGTTAGGATGGAGCGCCGGACCGAGCTCATCGATCTTCGTGCCGTTCGACAGCGCCGCCGCGACCGGCGCGAAGCGATCGCGCCCATGAAACGTCGTGCTGCCGTGCGGAAGAAAAAACGCTTCGTTCTCGACCGATACGGCGCGCTCGAGCTCGCCGAGGAGCGAGAGCACGCCGTTGTCGGGAGCCAGATAGAAGCGGCCATCGAGCTCGGCGGCAACGATCCGTCGCGACGAACCGACGCCGGGATCGACCACGATGACGAAGATTGTTCCCTGCGGATAGAAAGGCGCCACCGTGCGGAGGAACCATGCGCCTTCGAAAATATCGAAGAGTGCAATCTCGTGCGTGAGATCGAGGACGCGAGCGCCAGGACTGGCGCGAGAGACGAGAACGCCCTTCATGGCCGCGACATACGAATCGCGCCAGCCGAAGTCGGTGATGAGGGCGATGGGACCAGGACCTGCCACGGTGGGAAGCATCGCAGAACGGCGACGATCGCGCCAGCCTGAAGGCGCACAGTTGATCGGACAGATCGGACCGATCCGTCCGATCTGTGGTTCGGAATGACATACTTGTCCCGGTTCATGCCAGCATTTGCCACGACTCCGCCGCCGCCGAAGCGACTTCTCGTGTTCGCGCGCCTGCCTGAGATCGGCAAGGTCAAGACTCGGCTGGCGCAGTCGATCGGCGAGGATAAAGCGCTGGCGGTCTACGAAGCGATGTTGCGCGATCTTCTCGAGTCCATCGGCGCGCCCACGGCCGACACCGAGATCGAGGTCGTCTGGGCGCCGACGCCCGAAGCGAACGGCGCGACGCTCCGGCGGGCGTTTGGCGACCGGCCGTTGGCGATGCAGACCGGCAGCTCCCTCGGCGACCGCCTGGCCATGGCTTTCTCCGAGCGATTCTTTTTCGCGCGCGCCCTGAAGATCGTCGTCATCGGAGTGGACGATCCCTCGCTTCCGCGCGAACTGATCGATCGGGCGTTCTCGCTCCTCGACGCGTGCGAGTGGGTGATCGGTCCGGCCACGGACGGCGGCTACTATCTCCTCGGCGCGCGGGCCGCGTCGTTCGAATCGGCGGTCTTTGCCGGCGTGCCGTGGGGCACTCCTTCGGTGCTGGAGACTACAATGGAGAAGATCCGCTCGTGGGGGAACACGGTGGCCGTGCTGCCGGTGCGAAGCGACATCGACGCCGAGGCCGACCTCCGACGCTTCGCGAAAACCGGCGAGGCGGGGGGAGCGCTGCGTAGTCTCCTGCAGGCGTGGGGGTGGTGCGAATGAAGATCCTCGACTCCGAGCAGATGCGCAACATCGATCGCCGGGCCACGGAGCGCTATGGCATTCCGTCGCTCGTGCTGATGGAGAATGCCGCGATCGCCGTCGCCGACGCGATTCTCGAACGCTATCCGAACTGCGGACGGGCGGCGATCTTCTGCGGCACAGGCAACAACGGCGGCGACGGGCTGGCCGTGGCGCGCCATCTCGAGAATCGAGGGGTCGTGCCCGTGATCCTGATTCTCGGCGACCGCGCGAAATTTGCCGGCGATGCCTTGACGAATCTCACGATCTGCGAGCGCCTCAATCTCGCGATGTTCGACGTCGCGGACGAGAGCGCACTTGACGATGCGCTCGCACGCGCGGCCGCGACCGACCTCGTTGTCGACGCTATCTTCGGAACCGGCTTGAGCCGTGCGCCGGCGGGTCTGTACTCGCGGGTGATCACAGCCATTGCCGGCCTGCGCCTGCCGGTCGTGGCGGTCGATCTTCCAAGCGGAGCAAATGCCTCGTCCGGCGAGCCGTTCGAGCCCTGTCTGCAGGCTGATCTCACCGTGACGTTCGCCGCGCCGAAGCTCTGCCACATCTTCGAGCCGGCGGCACTTTGCTGCGGCGAAGTGATCGTCGCCGACATCGCCATCCCTCAGATCGCGATCGACGACGAGAACGTGAGCCTCGCGCTCACGACGCCGAAGGATGTGCAGCCGCTGGTCATGCCTCGGCTCGCGGCGACGCACAAGGGGACGTACGGCCACGTCGGCATCGTCGCGGGATCGACCGGGAAATCAGGAGCGGCCGTGCTCTCCGCCCGCGGAGCTATCCGCGCCGGCGCCGGCCTCGTGAGCGTCGTCAGCGCTCCAGACGTGGCCCGGCTCGTGAACGCCGGCTCGATCGAGTCGATGACGTTTCCGATCGAGCTGATCGCCCCGTCGACGCCGGCGATCCTGGATTTTCTTCGCGACAAGGACGCGGCGCTCATCGGGCCCGGTTTGGCGGACGACAAGGAGAGCTACAACTTCGTCAGGCAGTTCGTCCGGGGCTTTCAGCTTCCGCTCGTGGTCGACGCCTCCGGGTTGAATGCATTCGCCAAACGGGCCGCCGATCTTCGCGGAGAAAGTCCGCGGGTGATCACGCCCCATCCCGGCGAGCTGGCCCGGCTCCTCGGCTGCGAGATTCAAACCATCAATGACGATCGAATCGGCTCGGCCCGTGAGACTGCGCGAACCAGCGGATGCGTGGTCGTGCTCAAAGGCCATCACACGCTCATCGCCGATCCCGATGGTCAGGTCAACGTGAACCCGACCGGCAACCCCGGCATGGCCAGCGGCGGCATGGGCGACGTCCTCGGCGGGATCATCGCGGCTTTCCTCGCCCGCGGCATCGACGCCTTCGACGCCGCCACAGCCGGCGTCTACCTGCACGGCCTCGCGGGCGACATATTGAAGGATGAGCTCGGCGACATCGGCTTCGCGGCGATGGATCTGGCGGAGCGAATCCCGCTGGCGATTCAGGCTGTGAATCTTGATTGAACGGTGGTGAGGTGAGAAGAAATCGCTCATGACACGTTTCTCGGAGCCAGCCATGTTGGAGCAAGAAAGAGCACTCTTTGCGACTCATCGCGAGGAGCTTCTCGTCAAGTACCCGGGGCTGTTTGTTGTCATCAAGAATGACTCCGTTGTGGGTGCATTTTCGACCGAGAGCGAAGCGCTCGCATGCGGGGCACGTGAATTTGGTTTGCGGCCGTTTCTGGTCAGGAACGTCAACCAACCGGCCAACATTGAGATTACGATCCCGGAGTTGAGTCTGGGGATCTTGCGTGCCGATCTGGGAAGGAACGATTGACCGCGAACTGCACACAACCCATTCAGTCTGCGGCTTCGCCGGATGGGCGATAGGTCACCACGCGCATCCCGTTTTCGTCCGCCGCGATCTCGATCTCGGCGTGCTCCACTTCGTACTCTTCGAACCGGCGCTTGGGCCATTCGATGAGCTTCACGCCTGGGCCGCCGAGGATCTCGGGAATGCCGATCTCGAACCACTCCCGCGGATTCTCGGATAGGCGGTAGCCATCGATATGAATGATGGGCGGTCCTTCCAGCCGCGGGTACTCATGCACGATGGCGAATGACGGCGAGCTGACCTCGCGAGGATCGGCGCCGAGTTCGGTGGCGATGGCGCGGGCCAGGAACGTCTTTCCGGCACCGAGGTCGCCGACGAGGTGGACGACGACGTCAGGCGGGAGCGATCGCGCGATCTCGCGCCCGGCCGCGGCGGTGTCCGCCTCGGTCGCGCAGTGCCATGTCCGTGTCATCGCCGGAAGTGTAGCGGACGGATACCTATCCCCGGATCCTCGCCACCCGAAAGCCGTCGCTTTTCAACTCGACCACCGCCAAGCCTGCCTCGGCGATCGCGGCCCGGGCGGCGGGCGTGAGCTCCG
>DASQGS010000360.1:0-4324 GCA_035632455.1 Thermoanaerobaculia bacterium
CGCGCTTCACCCCTCCGGGGTTCCGCCGCCTCAGGATGACACGACGTAGAGACCGCGGTCCCACGCATCGCGGTTACAATTGTCCACTCCCGCACATGAGCGACACCAGCGAAGCGATCGGCGGCCGGTTCGTGATCCAGCGGCGCATCGGGGCTGGCGGAATGGGTGTCGTCTACGAGGCCTACGATCGCGTTCGGCAACAGACCGTAGCCATCAAGAAACTGCCCGAGCCGGATGCCGGAAGGTTGTACCGGCTGAAGAAGGAATTCCGCTCGCTCGCCGACGTCGCGCATCCGAACCTGGTACCGCTCTATGAATTGATCGCCGACGGGAACGACTGGTTCTTCACCATGGAACTGGTCGAGGGAGTGGATTTCCTTCGCTTCGTGCGATCCCCGGCGCTGATTCAGCCTCCGTCGTCGGATGACAGCGACGACGAGCCGACGATCTCCTCGAGCGACACCGATCCGACGCTGATCGTGGCAGAGCCGTACGCGCCGACTCTTGAGAAGGCAGGCGCCGAAGCCCCGCGGGGTCGCGATGACCGGCCGGAGCCGCGCATCATCGATGACCTGCATCTGCCTCGCAGCCTGGACCAGCGCCCATCCACGTCCGGCGCCCGCCTGCCGGCGCTGCGGTCTTCGATCCGGCAGCTCGCTGAGGGAATCATCGCCCTCCACAACGCCGGGAAGTTGCATTGCGATCTCAAGCCGTCGAATGTCCTGGTGCGGCCGAACGGCCACGTCGTCATTCTCGATTTCGGTCTCGTGGAAGAGTTGGATCCATTCCGCGAGGGCAGCATCGCGTTCGCCGGAACGCCGGTGTACATGTCGCCCGAGCAGATCGAGCAGACGCCGATCTCGACTGCAAGCGATTGGTACGCCATCGGCGTGATGCTCTACGAGGCCCTCACCGGCGTCCTTCCGTTTGACGGGAGCCTCTACTCGATCATGGTGCAGAAGCGGAATGAGGTTCTCAGCACACCGCGGGATCTCGCCGCCGACGTGCCTGAAGATCTCAGCGACCTCTGCATGGCGCTGATGGCGCGTCTGCCCGAGGAGCGCCCCACCGGCCCGGAAGTCCTCGCGCGACTCGCCGGTCCGGTGTCGGCGCCGGCCGCGCCGGCATCGTCGCCCCGGACGCCTCAACGCGAGACGGTCTTCGTCGGGCGCGAGCGGGAGCTGGCCGACCTCTGGCGCGCCTACTCCGTCATCCGCAGCGGCCGTGTCGCGACCGCAGTGGTGCGCGGCCGATCCGGCCTCGGGAAGAGTGCGCTGGTGCATCACTTCCTCTCTCAGGTCCGGCAGCGCGACGGCGACGCGGTCGTGCTGCGCGGCCGTTGCTACCAGCAGGAATCGCTGCCGTACAAGGCCCTCGACAGCCTGATCGACGATCTCCTTCATTACACCGAACGCCTTTCAGCGTTGGAGATGAAGGCCGTCGTGCCCGGGGACATCGCCATGCTGGCGCGCGTTTTTCCGGTGCTCGAGCCGCTCGTTACGGCGAAGCGGAGAAAGAAGGCAGTCGACGTCCTCGACTCGCAGGAAGTGCGCCGCCGCGCCGTGGCGGCGTTGCGCGAGATCTTCGTCCGGCTCGCCGAAACGCATCCTGTCGTGCTCTTCATCGACGACATTCAATGGGGCGATCGCGACAGCGCGGCCGTTCTCGCGGCGCTCCTGCAACCTCCCGACGCGCCGCCGATGCTCACCGTCATGGCGCACCGAAGCGATGAAGCGGATGAGCCGGTATTCATCGACGAGATCCATCGGCTGCGCGATCGCGGTGCGCTCGGGGAGGTCGTCGACATTCCGATCCTGGAATTGACGTTCGACGAGTCTCGCCAACTGGCCGCGCTGCTCGGCGGCCCGATGCCGGACGACCGCTTGCAGTCGATCGCGCGCGAGGCGGATGGCAGTCCGATGTTCGTCGGCGAGATGATCCGTTTCGTCACGGTGATCGGCGGCGAGCACGCGCCGGCGAATCTGGACGACCTCATCCGGATGCGGGTCGCGGCGATGCCGGGCGCCGAGCGGCAGGTGCTGGAGATGCTCGCCGTCGCGGGCCAGCCGCTGGAGCGGAGCGTGCTTCATGCCACGATCGGCGACGAGATCGGCAACGCCGTTCTGGCGCTCCGCTCCGAGCACATGATCCGCAGCCGGGTCATCGACGCGCACGAGGCCCTCGACGCGTCGCACGATCGTTTCCGCGAGGCGGTGCTCGCATCGATGACCGGCGCGGACCGGCGCGCGCGACACCTGAAGTTGGCCGTCGCGCTGGAGGACCTCGGACGGCGCGATCCGGAGATGCTCGCGACGCACTACGCGGCCGCGGGCGAAGCGTTCAAGGCCGCCGAGCATGCCGCGGCAGCCGCGGCGAATGCCTCGGCGGCGCTGGCGTTCGATCACGCGGCGCGCCTCTATCGCGTCGCGCTCGACCTCCATCCGAGCATCGACAACGCCGATCAGCTCCGCATCGATCTCGCCGACGCCCTCACTCGAGCCGGCCGCGGCTTTGAGGCCGCGCCGCTCTACCTCGAGGCTGCGGATACGGCGGACCCGAACCATGCCCTCGAGCTGCGGCGCCGCGCCGCCGAGAATCTCCTCAGCGGCGGCCACGTCGAGCGCGGCCTGCGCGTCATGGAGCAGGTCCTCGCGTCCGTCGGCATGAAGCTTCCCTCGACGCCTCGACGCTCGGTGCTCGCCATCATCGTGCAGCGCGTCCGGCTGGCACTGCGCGGATCGAAATACCGCGAACGACCGGTTGCGGACATTCCGGCCGGCCTGCTTATGCGCGTCGAGGTCTGCTGGGCCGCGGCGATCGGATTGGCGCGAGTCGACAATATTCGCGCCGCGTACTTTCAGGCCCTTCATCTGCGGCTGGCGCTCGAAGCCGGCGATCCCTACCGCGTGGCTCGCGCGCTGGCGGTCGAGGCCGGCTACTCATCGGTCGGAGGCGGCCGCACGCGCCGCCGCACCGACGCCATCGTCCGGAGGGCCGAGGGCCACGCGCGCCGGCTCAATCACCCGCACCTCATCGGCCTCGCCGCGCTCGCACAAACGTTTGGAAGCCTGTTCCTCGGACGTTTTCGCGCGGCGCTGGAGAAGGCGAACGAAGCGGACAAGGAATTCCGCGAGCGCTGCACCGGCGTGTCGTGGGAGATCGACACGACCCAGAGTTGCTCGCTCTGCGCGACGTACTACCTCGGCGAGCTCGCGCAACTCGCGCCGCGCCTCAACACGCTCCTCCGCGAAGCCGAGGATCGCGGCGACCGCTACGGCGGCTGGAACGTCGCCGGCCGGCCGAGCATCGTCTGGCTGGCCATGGATGACCCGGACACCGCGATCCGCATCAACCGCTCCGTGATCGATCGATGGTCCTCGGAGCGTTTTCAGTCGCAGCATCTCTTCGAGCTTCTCGCCTCGGCGCAAATCGACCTCTACCTCGGCAGGCCCGCCGAGGCCTGGCAGCGCGTGATGAAATCATGGCCGGCCATGATTCACTCGAAGATCCTTCGGGTCCAGTTCGTGTACAACGAGATGCTGCACCTCCGCGCCCGCGTCGGCCTCGCCGTGGTCCTCAGCAGCGGCGATCGCACCGTCCTCCGCCAGGTCGAGCGCGACGCCACCACGATCCTCCGGATGGGGATGGATTGGGCCCGCCCGCTGGCGCAGTCGATCCGCGCAGCAGTGTTCGCAATTCATGGCAACCTCGACGAGAGCCGTCGCCACCTCACCGCCGCCGTTCGCAATTTCGAAAAGGCGGAGATGCAACTCTACGCCGCCGCCGCGCGCCGCCGCCTCGGCAAACTCGTCGGAGGCTCCGAGGGCAAGTCCATGGTCAGCGAGGCCGACAGATGGCTTCGGGGTCAACTCGTCAAGATTCCGGAGAAGATGGTGGACGTGCTGATGCCGGGGTTTCGGTGAGGGCGGGACGGGACTTCCGAAGAAGGCTACGCGGCGCGCTTGACCGGGAGCTTGAGGACCATGCTCGTGCCAACGCCTTCGATCGAGGCGACGCTCACTTCTCCGCCGTGCGCCTCGATGACCTGCTTGACGATGTACAGGCCCAGGCCCGTGCCGCCACCGCCGCGGAGCGACTTGTTGCCGCTCTGCTTGTATTTCTCCCAAATCTTGTCGACTTCGCCTGGCTTGATTCCCATGCCGCTGTCGGTCACGGTAATCACGATTGCGTCCGGCGCGTCGCCGCTGCGGATGATCTGCGCTCCCACTGAGATCAGCCCCTTCTTCGGCGTGAACTTCAGCGAGTTGGAGATGAGGTTGATGACGGCCTGGGTGAGCTTCTCGACGCTGCCGATGATCTGCGG
>DASQGS010000361.1:0-5512 GCA_035632455.1 Thermoanaerobaculia bacterium
GAATAGCTCAGCGCGTCGAGGTCGCGCGGAGTGTTGATCTTCTCGAGAATGGACAAAGTTTTCACCTCTGCTTATTGCCGCTCGCCCCTGATTCGCCCCCAAAACCCCGACGGAGTCGCGGCTTGTTCCCAGAGGTCGCAAGGCTGGGGCGGCATCTTACAACAGGGGGCGCAAGGGTGGGAGGGGGAAGGGTGCGCGGTTGAACCCGGCTCGCCGCTGCTTGGCGGCCGGCTCGATCCGTCCTATTCGTCCCATCCGTCCCATCCGTCCGATTCTGGCCAACTCGGCAGAAACGGCGCCCCTCACTTCCGCGCTATCGCCCTCGCTGCCTCTTCCTTCCATCCGATGAAGACATTCAGCGGTTGCGTGGCAGGGGCGACGAGTCGGGTAGCGACCAGGAGGCGGCCGTCGGGTGCAGCGTCCACCGCGGAGATCTCCTGATCGCTGGAGTAGATCCTGTTCGGCGCGGCGAAGTCGATGGAATCACCCTTGATCGTCGCCGCGGCGGCATAGACCGCGTTGCCGGCAACGAAGTAAAGCTCGCGGCCGTCGTGGCTCCACTGCGGGGCGCGTCCGCCGCTGTTCGAGACCGGGATGCGATCGGCGTGGTGGTCGAATGGCGCGACGTAGACCTCCTGCCGTCCCGAGTCGTCGGAGACGTACGCCATCCACCGCTGATCGGGCGAGATTCTTGCCGCCGATTCGGTTGCCGGCGTCTGCAGCCACGGCTTGCTGCCGCCGTCGGTCCCGGTGACGTAGATATCCGAGCCGCTGGCCGCCTCGCCGGACGTGTAGATGATGCTGCCGTCGCGCATCCAATCGTCGACGCGCTGGAGCGTGCCGGGCTTCGTCACCGCGCGCTCCTCGCCGCCGCCGAACTGCTTGACGAACACGCTCGGCGGCCCGTTCAGATTGGCATTGAACGCGATCGAGCGTCCGTCGGGCGACCACACCGGGCGGCTGTGATCGTGATCGGCGAACGTGATGCGCTCGAGCGACTTGCGCCCGAGATCGGCGATGTAGATGTCGCCGGTCAGCGTCCCGGCGTCGACGATGGCGGTGGCGTAGCGCTTGCCGTCCGGCGAGATCCGTCCTTGCGCGTACGCGGCGGGCGGCAGCGCCTCGCCGAGCACGCGGCCCGTGCGATCGATCCAGGTCAACGCCGTCGACTGCTTCGCGTCGGCCCAGACCAGCGTGTCGCCGCCGGCGGCGTGCTGGGAATTGCCGTTGGGGGCGTAGAACAAGACGCTGTGCACGAGCGGCATCGCGTCGCCGGCGAGCTGCAGGCTCTTCTCGTCGAAGCGCTGCGCGAACAGCGTTCCGTCGCGGACGAACGTGAGATACGGCGGATCGTACTGAGCTCTTCCGGCGAAGTCGATCAGCTTTCGCGGCGCGCCGCCGCCGGTATCGCCGATCCAAAGCGATGTGTTGCGGTTGCCGATCGTGCTGAAGAAGAAATGCCCCGTGGCGCCGATGGCCCGCGGCGCGCTGAAGTCGATGGCGTCCTTCACGTCGAAGAGCTTGCGCGGCGTGCCGCCGCTGCTGGCGACGGCAAACATGCCGTGGCTCGTCGGCGGCTGCGCGAACACGATCGTGCCGTCCGGCATCCACGTCGCGCCGAGGCCGCCGGTGGTTGCGTCGCAGATCGTCTGCGGCGTGCCTGCGGCGTCATCGATCGACACGCTCTTGATCTTCGCGCCGGCGAGAAATCCGACGGCGCGGCTGTCGGGCGACCAGAACGGCGCAGAAGCAAGGGTCGTCGATTCGAGCGGTCTCGTCACGCCGTGCGCGAGATCGGAGAGCCAGAGCTGGCGGACGTTCTTCGCGTCGCGTGCCGCATAGACGACCTTCGTGCCGTCGGGAGAGACGGCCATCGCGCCCCACGTCGTGGGCAGGACGAAGCCGCCGCTGTCCGGCGGAGGAATCGAGAATCGCAGCGCCTGCGCCGTGACCGCGGGACGGCGGACGACAGCGATGCCGAGGACGAGCGCGACGATCGCGAAGAGCACGGCCGCCGACCACGCGGCAAGCGGACGTCGCGACACCGCCGGCGGCGTCGTCGTCGCGATGGCCGTGTAATCGGTGTCGGCGATCCAGCGCAGCTCGCTCGCCACATCCGCCGCGCATTGCCAGCGCTCGTCGGGATCCTTCGCCAGGCATTTCATGATCAAGCGGTGCAGACCTGACGGCGCGACCGGCTGGAGCTCGATGATCGGCGTCGGGTGCTCGGACATGATCTTCGTGATCAGGCTGGCCTGGCTCTTGGCGTTGAAGGCGCGCCTGCCCGTGGTCATCTCGTAGAGCACCGTGCCGAGGGCGAAGATGTCCGTGCGCGCATCGGTGTGCTGCCCTTCGAGCTGTTCCGGCGCCATATACGGCAGCGTGCCGAGGATCGTGCCGTCCGCGGTGAGCGCTTTCTCGACCCTGGTTTCGGCGTCGTGCGCCGCGGCCTCCACCTCCTCGGCAGCTTTGCGAGCCAGGCCGAAGTCCAGCAGCTTCGGGCCGCTCTTCGTCAGCATGATGTTGCCCGGCTTGAGGTCGCGGTGGACGATGCCGCTGCGATGCGCCCGCGCCAGCGCGTCGGCGACGGCCGCGCCGATGCGCAGCACGGCATCGAGCGGCAGCGGCCCCTTGGCGATGCGGTCGCCGAGCGACTCGCCGTCGATCAGCTCCATCACCAGGTACTCCATGCCGTTCACGCTGCCGACGTCGAAGAGCGTGCAGATGTTCGGATGATTGAGCGCCGAGATCGCCCGCGCCTCCCGCTCGAAGCGCTCCCGCGCCATGGTCGTCGCGGCCACGTTCTTCGACAGGACCTTCAGCGCCACCGGGCGATCGAGCCGAGTGTCGCGAGCGCGATAGACCTCGCCCATGCCGCCCGCGCCGAGGAGGGAGACGACCTCATAAGGACCAAGCCGCGTGCCTGGAGAGAGCGAGCCCATATCGTCGCACCACTATATTACGGGCATCAATGCGTAGCGCGCCTGCGCGGCAGCAGATTCAGGCGCGAGAGAGAGCGGGCGAAGATGCGCGCGACGCCTCCGTACTGCGGCTCCAATGCGATGCGATCGTAGGCCACGAGGACGCCGTCCGGGGAGGATGCCAGCGCGGCTTGAAACGACGCCGTATCGCCGGCCGACAAGTCGAAGGGAGCGCCATCCAGCGGCGCTCCGGCCGCCGAGACGCGCATGGCGTTCGCCTTTGTCGACGAGCCCATGATCCGCGTCCAGGCAATGACGAAACTCGCGCCGTCCCACGCGGCATCGAGATCGGGAAACAGAAATGGCCAGCCCGACGCTGCACACGTCATGTCGTGAATCGGTCCGTTTGGCACGCCATCGTCGCGCAGAGCCACCGTGTGGACGCAGTTCTGGATGCCACCTGAATCCACGGCCGCCCACGCCAGCAGGAAGCCGTTATTGCCGTGCGCAAGGGCAACATTCGGGCCGTAGCCGCCCAGCCAGATCTTCTGAGAGTCCGCCAATTGTCCGCCCGAGGTCACGCGGGCCACGAACACCTGGGAGACAGGCGGCAATGGCGAGAGGCAAATCTTGCACGAGGGATCAGCGATCCAGGCGACGACGTAGTGTTGGCCATTCCACACAACGCGCGGTGATCCCGGCGTTCCGTTGGGCGGCGCCGACACCGCGATCGGAGCCGTATCGAGCACTGCGCCGGCAGCGCTCACTCGTACGCCGCGCAGCAGGTCGCCGTCTGATGGCCATATGACGAAGAAGTCTGTGCCATTCGAGCCAACCGCAAGAGTGTCGACCCCTGGAACAAAATACGGCACGGGATCCTGCGCGATCACGATCGGGTCGCTGTCGAGAACATGCCCGTCCGGCGAGATCCGTCTTCCCAGAATCCTGAACGTCTGCGGAGGACTCGGCGCAATGGCCTGCTCGCGCCAAACGACAAGATATTGACCGTTACTTGCGCCAACCGCCGGCACCTGCTGGTCGAGCGTTCCCGCCGCTGAGACGACGATGGGAACGCTGTCGCTCAGGGTCCCGACAATCGAAGGATTCGAATCGCCTTCGCGCCAGACAGCGAGCGTTTTCGATCCCAGAGAGGCCAATTGAACCTGCGTTTGCAACGCGGCGGACATCGGCATTGTGCTTGTCGCAGCGTAATTAAGAGTGTCGAAGGAGGCGACGCTTCGAACAGCGATGCCGGAGCTCTGGTACACGAACGAATCCCATGCCACAAGGTGGCTTGACCCATTGGACGCGAACCTCGGCGGATTTCCTTGCGTGGACGAGAGGATCATCGGCGCGCCGTCGATCATTATGCCGTCGCCCGTGACCCGCATCGCGCGGATCTCGCCCGTCCGTCCTTCAACAAGAGGCCATTGCCAGGCGACCAGGAACTCCTGTCCATCCCAGCCTACCGTCGGTGCGTAGCTCCCGCTGGCCGACTGGACATCGTTTGTCGACGCGATCGTGGTCTCGGCAGTCAGCGGATTTCCGTCAGGATCGAAGATGCGGAACGCAAGACGCCGGGCCGGCGATCCGGAATCGCTCATCCACGCCAGCAGAATCCGGCCATTGCCGATCGCGGCGGCCGATTGCGTCCACTGCGTGAGCGGCGCGAGCTCCCTGGCCGCGACCGCGCCTGACTCCGTCACGGTCGTCAGCGTCGCGGTGACGGTACATCCCACGTTTCCTGGACATTTCCAGCGCTGTGTCACGAAGGCATAGCGGCCGTCCGCCGTGACCATGGGCTGCATCCATTGCGGATATCGATCGCCTGCATCGAGAGGCGTGCGCGACAGGGCGGTTCCATCCGTGCCGAGGACGGACGCGAATTGTGGCTGAGACAGTGGTCCGTGAATGATGAAGATCGTCCGGCCATTCGAAGCGGCCGCGACGAGGTAGCCATCGGCGATACGCTTCGGTGCGCTGGCCGCTACACCGTCGTCATCGAGGAGCATCAGGAACGTCTCCCCGTTCTCGGACCACAGAAGCGTGTACCCCGCCGACGTCCGGACAATTGCAGGGTTCGTTACGCCGTCGCGCAATCTCGACCCGAACGGAATCAAGGGCCGGCCCGCGACGTCGAGCCTCGAGAGATAGGCCGCGGCCGGGGCACTGTAAAGAGGCAACGAAGAGATCGCGGAGCGGCGATCGAGCCAGATGGCCAGGAAATCCCGCCCGTTCGAAGCGATGCCCGAAAGCTGCCGCCCGTACGGCGCCGGCGCGACTGACGGAGACGTCAAAGGACTCTCGGGCCCGAGCACAACGTCGAATGCCGGCGCGGCGGAGGTGAGCGAGAAGGTTACGGCGAGAACGATGAGAACCGGGACGCGGAGCACGTGCCCAATGTTATTCGCACTGGTGACGGATGTCCAGAAACGCGCAGCGATGCCGTTACTGTAGGGCCCAGCCGCGCTGGGCCGGTGACCACACTTTGCAAGCGCGGCCTCTGGAGCTCGGACATTTCGTGTTGACTCACTTGAGCTCGGAGATTGGAAAAGCCCTCTCCCGCCGGGAGAGGGCGGCGCGAATGCGGG
>DASQGS010000362.1:0-6814 GCA_035632455.1 Thermoanaerobaculia bacterium
GTGTGTCGTTGGGCTTCGTCATCGTGCCGCCCCTCGACACTCACCTAATGCCAACTTGAGAGCCAGCGTCTCGGGGCCTGGGATCACACGGCCGTGCTTTTGCTGCTGAGCGTCCGCGGTCGCCGCGAGGCGCTGGAGCTGCTCTGCGAGGCACCGTGCCGCGAGCCGCATGAGGTAAGCGGCCAGCCGAGGCCGTTCAGGCCGGGCGGTAATTCCAGGGCATGAGGGCGTCGAGCTCACGATTGAGCCAGCCATTGGCGATGCGCTCGAGGGTCAGCTTGAGCCAAGCGTGAGGATCGACGTTGTTGAGCTTGGCGGTCGCGAGCAGCGTGGCGAGGATGGCCCATGTGCGGCCCCCGCCGTCAGATCCAGCGAAGAGCGAGTTCTTGCGCGTGATCGTTTGCGGTCGGATCGTGCGCTCGACGGTGTTGTTGTCGATATCGAGCCGACCATCGTGAAGGAAGCGTTCGAAGGCGGCGCGCCGGCGTATTCCGTAGCGGATCGCGTCGGCGAGTTTGGATTTGCGCGGGATGCGCTGGAGCTCGGTCTCCCAGCGCCCGAACAGTTCGGCCACGATCGCAGCGGATGTGGCGCGCCGCGCCACGAGGCGGATCTCGGGCTTCCGACCGCGGACTTCCTCCTCGATGCGCCATAGCGCGGCCATGCGCTCCACCGACCAGGTGGCGGTGTTCGAGAGGCCGGCGACATGGAGTTCGTAGAGGTACCGCCTCAAGTGCGCCCAACAGGCCGCGAGGGTCACCGGGCCGCCGGCGCGCTGGGGATCGGCGAGCCGGGTGTAGGCGGCATAACCGTCGCTCTGCAGCAGGCCCGCAAATCCAGCGAGGTGATGCGCGGGGCATTTGCCGCCCCGGCTGTCCTCGAACCGATACGCTACCATCGGCGGACCAGTGCCGCCGAAGGAGCGGTCGTCGCGCGCATAGGTCCAGAGCCAGGCGGTCTTCGCTTGGCCGGCACCGGGCACGAGGGTCGGCAGCGTCGTCTCGTCGGCGAAGATGCGCTCGCCTGAGCGAATGTGGTGCAAGACCCGATCGGCGAGTGGCTCCAGATGGAAGCCGATCCGGCCCATCCAGCCAGCCATCAGATTGCGGGGAAGCTCGATCTGCTCGCGGCCGTAGATCGCCTCCTGGCGATAGAGCGGCAGGCCGTCGGCATACTTGGCGACGGCGATCTGGGCCAGGAGCCCCTCGGTCGGAATGCCCGCCTCGATCAGATGCGCTGGCGCCGGCGCCTGCGCGACGCCGTCATGGCAGGCGGCACAGGCATAGCGCGGCCGGCGCGTAACGATCACCCGGAACCGCACTGGAAGGACGTCGAGACGCTCCGATACGTCCTCGCCGATCTTGACCCGCTCGGCGGAGCCGCAACCACGGCAGCTCGTCGTCTCCGGCTCGACAACGATCTCAACCCGCTCGAGATGGGCCGGCAGCTTCTTGCGCGCCCGTGATGCCCGCGGCTGAGATGGCTTAGCAATCGCGTCGAGCGTCGCTTCGACCGCGCCCAAGCCGGTCTGGATCTCTTCGAAGGCGAACTCGTGCTGGTCGGGATCGAGCGCCTCCGACCGCCGCCCGTATCGCGCCCGCTCAAGCGTTTTGAGGAGAGCGTGCAGGCGCTCGATCCGGGCCTCTGCTTCCGCATTCGTCGCCCGCAGCTGCGCCACCTCGGCGCGAGTCGCAAGCACCATCGCCTTCAGCGTCTCGATGTCGTCCGGAAGCTCAGGCGCGCCATCGGCCATGACGGAGAGTGAATCATGATTCGCCGCTCGATGCCGCTGCGAAGGCGGCCCTGAGTCATCGCGCCGCAGTCATCCGACCCACGTTGGATGCCGGGGCTCGACTGCCTTCACCCGGCTCCAGTCCATGCCCTCGAACGATCACGCATGTTGATGCCCCTCCTGGTGAGGCTGACGGATTCTGAGATCGAGGTGATTGACGGAATGGTTTCGGAGGCTGCGAACCGCGTCGATTATGGAGGGGGTATTCCGAAAGAGGTAGGCGCCGTTCGGTTGGCGATCCATCAGAAGCCTGTTTTGCCTGATCTGGACGTAGAGCCAGTTCACCGGGATGTTCAGCTTGGCGGCCATTTGCGTGGCGCTTAGGAGGCTGGAATCGTGGTCCCAGCGGGTGCGTTGCGTGGTCACCTTGATTCCGGCGCCGAGCCGGACGCGCTGCACGGTGATCGGCAGGACCTTGTCTGCGCAGTTGGGCGAGCGGTGCCCCTCAGCCGTGAGGGTTGCCGCAATCTCGTCGTCGGGGATTCCGGCGCGGGCGAGTTCGAGCACGCGCTCTCGCATTTCCTCGCCTTGAGTGAGGTTGGCGATCGCGTTGACCCGCATTTTCACCGCGATGTCGCTGACCGCTCCGCCGCGCCACACGATCCGGACGCGGGCGACGTCGCGCTCGCCGCGGTCGAGAACGACCTTCTCGACCAGGCAGCGCAACAGCGCCTTGCGCTGAGCATCCGTGGTCGCCGGATCTGCCCAGATCTGCGGTAGCCGACCGGCAAGGACGACGACCTTGTCGCTGAGCGGCTTGCCGATCATCCGCTGCGAGAGCGGCTTAGGCGCAGATAGCTGGGCGAGCGCGTCCTCTGCCGCCCGAACTTCGCTCAACGCCGCCTCCCACCGACGCTCCAGCTCACTCGCGACAAGCCGATTGTCGGGATCGACACGGTTGAACTGGCGCTCGGCCAGTGCCGCGGCATACTGCTTCCGCTCGAGCTGACGTTCGGCGCTGGAGCGTAGCGCCGTGTCGGTCTGGTGCTGGACCCGGCAAGCGCGCGACAGAGCATCGAGTTCGGCCGGCGCCAACGCGGTCAAGAATGCATCTGCTACGGCTGCGTCCACCCGCGAAGCACGGATGTGCTGGCAGGTTGGCAAGCCCTCATGGGAGCGCAGGTGGTTGCAGACGTACTCCCCGCCGCCCTTGTATCGCACGTACATCTTGTGGCCGCACCGTGCGCACCAAGCGATGCCGTGCAGCAAAAGTTCACCGTCGCGGGGAGCCCCTCTGGTCTTGGTGCGCATGTATTCGGCTCGGTTGTCCCTGACGATGTCGCGGATTTTTTCATAGGTCGGCCAGTCGATGTAAGACGGGTATCGGTCTTTGACGATGATCCGCCAGTCCCCGATTGGCCGCGCTACCTTGCCCGACGAGCCAGCTTCGCCCGCCGTGGCGCGGATCCGGGTCCGCCCATAGACAAAGGCGCCCGCGTAGGCGGGGTTCTTCAGGATCGTCGCCACTGCCGCAACTGTCGCGCGCGTCCATCGCAGATCGCCAAAGCGGTTGCGACGCGGAAGGTCGAGCCCGCGCTCGTTCAGCACGCGCATGACCTTGGCGACGGTGCGGAACTTGAGGAAGGTCTGGAACACGAGCTCAAGCCGTTCCTGTACCTCGACGTTGGGATCCTTCATGACCACACCGCTCGGGTCGCGGACAAAGCCGATCGGCAGGGTCAGCGCAAGTTCGCCGCGCTCGGCCTTGGCAAGAAGGCCGGCGGTCAGGCGGCTCCGGATCGTGTGGAGTTCCAGCTCCGATATAGTTCCCTTGAGACCGAGAAGCAGACGACCGTTGGCGCTGCCGGGATCGTAGACGCCATCTCGATCGGCAATGAGGCAGCCGCGCAGCCCGCATATGTCCAACAGCGGATACCAGTCGGAGCAATTGCGCGCGAGGCGTGTCACGTCTATCGACAGGATCAGCCCGACCTCGCTGAGCCCGACCCGACCGACCAGTTCCTTGAAGCCGCTCCGTTGTGCAGCGGAAGCGCCGCTCAGGCCGAGATCGCTGTCGATGACGTCGATATCCGCTTCATGCCATCCGAGCTCGCGAGCGCGCTGCCGGAGCGCGTACTGCAGGCGCAGGCTCTCCTGATTGCTCACGACCTGTTGCGGCGTCGACTGACGGATATACACGACCGCTTTGCGCGCCAGATGGGTCTGCGTGACCAGCTCCGATTTCATGAAAGACCTCCGCCAAGACTGCGGCGACGTCGTCGACGATCTGGCGCCGCAGAGTTGGCGTCAGTGTCGCCCAAAGAGTTTTTGGACTTGTCTCCATGACTACAAAGACCGTCTACCACAGATATGAGGTCTTGTAAGGCCTCGATACTTAATATGGTCCGCTTGTTTTGGGAATCGTGCCATTCCGTTACTGCAATAGGGATCAGGAGACTTGATCCACTACAATGTTCGACTTCGTATGAAGGCGGGAAGTTGCCTCCGCGATGGGTCGCGCGTCGGATGACACGGAAGGATCGCCCATAAAGCGGATGCCGCGGGTCCAAGATCCGAATCTCCTCGATCGGAGATTCGTCAGACTCACAAGACGGGATATTCCTGTAGGCCTTCGATCAGCGCCAGGAGCTGCGCCGTGGTCAGGCGGATCACACTGTTCTCGATCCGCGGCCAATGGAACCCATGCTCATCGAGCCGCTTGGCGAACAGACAAACACCCGTGCCGTCCCACCACACGACCTTAATGCGGTCGGCGCGCTTCGAGCGAAACACGTAGAGTGCTCCAGAAAACGGATCGGAGCCGCTATCCCGAACCACGGCCATCAATCCCGACGCACCCTTGCGGAAGTCCACCGGCTGTGTCGCCACGAACACGGCAGCGCCAGATGGGATCATGCTGACCGGACTGCCTGCAGAATCTCCTTTACCCGGGCCGCTGGCACCGTCGGGCCGATGCGTAGCGTCACCTCGCCTAAGCCAATCTCCACCACGCCAGTATCCCCATTCTCGACCGCGACCATGGCGAAGGGCGGAATGGCCGGCGCTCCCACCTCCTTCCTCCTCGACTGGCCCGCCGCCTGCCGGCGCCACGTGAAAACCTGTTGCGGTGTCAGCCCGTGAGCGCGCGCGATCGCCGAGACGTTTGCACCGGGCTCGCTCGCCGCCGCCACGATCCGCTCCTTCGCCGCCGCTGACCACCGCCGCCGCGGCGTCGCAGGACTGGCATCAAGGCGCGAAACTTCCGCCTCGATCACCTCAACGCTGCTAGTGCTGGACTTGTGTTCAGACTGCAAACCAACCTCCCGAACAAAGCCGCCGGGAGGCTGAGCATCACCGATTATCCACCCGCCACGCTACACGGGGTCAGCTGACTTTCAATTACCCACAATTTCTGCTCCGACCGTGGCCCCTAGCGTGATGTCGGTTAGGCGCGAGAGGCCGCGCCACATGACCGTGTTTCCGGGTGGCGGATCATTGGCGCGGGCGAGATAGCCGCCAAGCCTGGCGATCTTGATCAGATAGTGCGACAGCGTTTTTCGCTTTGGTTGCCGTTTGTCATTTACGAGGCGATCGAGCACAGCAATTTCGATCTCGGTCAATGCGAGCGTCGGCAGCGCCTCTGGAGCCGAGCGATTGAGCATCGTCATCCAGAAGATTCGCCAGCTCAGAATGCAGAAAATAGAGACGAGGTTGGTCAGGCGCTGGGCGGTCCTGAGCTTCGACTCCTCGGCTTTGCATCCGGATTTGAGGATCTTGTGGAACACCTCGATCTTCCATCTCAAAGCGTACCACTCGAGCTTCTCGATGACGTCCGTGCGGGAGGCGATGGGCAGATCGGTGATCAGCTTCCATTCGATCTTCTTTCTGTGCTTCGGTGTTCCCCGCTCCTCAGCATGGATCACCGTCAAGGTTAGCGCGGGGTAGCGCTTCTGCTTTCCGATCGGCGGCAGAACGCGGATCGTGCGATAGCGAATCTCGAGAACGGCTTCGTCAGGATCGCCCTTGTCGTCTCGGACGTCGATGCGGTGCAGCCCCTTGATGGCGACCTCATCGATCTCGTCGGCAATGGTGTGATCTCCGTCTCCAGCCAAGCGGTCGACGCAGGTCCTGATCAGGAAGTGCGTGCCGGCTTCTTGGGCCACGCAGAAAAGCTCGTAGATGTCGCCCTCGCGATCGGCGACATGGACGCATCGTCCCGGATCCCCCAGCAGCGCCGTCGATTGTTCGACGTTCTCCAGCCACCGGATGCTTTCTTTCTTCTCGATCGGAACGCGCGTCGGATTGATCTTCTTCTTGAGCGCGGCGGTGCCTTTGAATTTCTTCCGAGTCCAGAATTTGACCGCCGCCAGCCCCAGCGGCAGCCCTTCGGTCGTTACCGCGAGGCTCGAGTGCATTAGGATGCCGCAGACCGTGTGCGCTCTCACGCGGCCCTCCTTGTCTCGGCCGCTGTTGACGCTCTTGGTTATCCCGATCGCGTCCACATCCTCTCGTTGATAGCTGAACTCGGTCGTGTCATGGAGCACGAGAACGGGACCGTCGGTGGCAACCGTACGCTCGTGCGTCGACTGAAAGTGACCGGCCAGGATGTCCGACTCGTTGACCCGTTCGTTCGACAAGAAACGATACGCGGCTTTGGTGTTGGCCCAGTCCTCGCACACCAGCGGAATGCTTTGGCCCACGGCGCTCCCGATCTGCGCCACCAGTTTGCGAAGCCGCTTGGTCAGGCGCTCGTCGGCAAGACTGCACCCAGCAAGCTCGCGGTCAAACCATGCGTCGACTTCCCCGTCCATTGGCACCGCTCCCCCTCCGACTCGGTGCTAGACAAGGAATCACGGTCGATTCCCGCGACGCAACAATTTGTAGGACCTACTGGCCAGCCCCCTAAATGTGGGTAATTGAAGGCCCCTCCGGAGGGTTACAAGGCATCCGCGAATGGCGTACGTGATCGCGCACTCATACATCTCACCGATGTGAAGGGGGCGGCCGTGTGAGAATCTCAGGGCCCTTGACGGCGCCATGCTCCTGCCACGATCCGCGCTCTATCCCGAGCGCACTCCACGC
>DASQGS010000363.1:0-24470 GCA_035632455.1 Thermoanaerobaculia bacterium
GGGGTGTAGCGCGCCGAAGGATCTCCCGGCAAGAGCCACGCTCGTCGCAAGATGATCCTTCGCCGTCTACGCGGCTCAGGATGACGTGGGTCGCACTGACCACCGACCACTGACCACTGCTTCTCACCACTTCATGAACGACGCCAATCACCGCAAGGGCATTCTCTTCATCGTCATCGCGGCGCTGCTGTGGTCGACGGGTGGGATCGGGATCAAGGCCATCTCCGACTCCGCGCTGAAGGTGTCGTTCTATCGGTCGCTGTTCGCTGCCATCGCGCTCTCGATTGCCTTTGGTGGCCGTGTGTGGCGGCGGCAGTGGACCTCGACGCCGGCCATTACCGTCGCGGTGCTTTCGTACGGCGCGTGTCTGACGGCGTTTGTCGTGGCGACGAAATGGACGACTGCGGCGAATGCGATCTTCCTGCAGTACGCCGGGGTCATCTGGGTGATGCTGGTCTCGCCGCTGGCGCTGAAGGAGCCGCTGCGCGGCCGCGACGCCGCGGCGATCGCGGTGGCATTCGGCGGGATGGCGCTCTTCTTCGCCGGCAGGCTCGAGAGCCGGGGTCTGGCCGGAAACGCCATGGCCGTGCTCTCCAGCTTCTTCTTCGCCGCGCTGATCATGGCCTTGCGCCGCGAGCAAGGCGCGCGCGAGGCCGCGCTGACCTGGGGCAACATCGTCTTGTGCATCGTGCTGCTGCCGTTCGTGTGGCGCGATCTCGCGCTGACACCGCGCTCATTCCTCGTTCTCGCGTTTCTCGGCCTGTTCCAGATCGCGCTGGCCTATCTCTTCTTCGTCCGCGGGCTGCGATACGTCACCGCGACCGAGGCCTCGCTGACCGGGATGATCGAACCGGTGGCGAATCCGATCTGGGTTCTGTTGTTCCTCGGCGAGCGCCCGTCGGTCTGGGCCATCGCCGGCGGTCTTATCGTTCTCGCCGCCGTCGCCTGGCGCACGATCGTGGGCGGCGTGGCGAGTGAGATGCCGGCCGTGGATTGATCGGGAATCGCGATCGCCGTCCGCGCCGTTCCGCTATCCACATGCCTATCGATCCTTACGCGAACGCCCGAGCCGTTGTGCTGGCTGGCGCGCTCAGCGTTGCACCGATGGCGCCGACGCCGTTGCGGCAGCGCGCGCCGATCATCGTCGAGGCCGACCGATCCGGCGTACCGCTGATCCTGACCGGCACGATGATCATCTGGCGCGGCGGTCCGCGAATCGCTATAGCCAGGGCGGAGGCGCCGATGTGCTCGGATCCGCACCATCACCGGCATCGGCGATGAAACCAGTAATCAGTGGGCAGTGGTCGGTGGTCAGTGGCGCTTCATCGGAGGGATGATCCCCGCATCATTTCTTCAATTTTCAATTTCTCAATTTTCAATTTCAAACCGGGTGCTTGTTGACACTTCCTCCCGCGAGTAATTCCAGCGCGTGTGGGATGAGGTCGATGACCGCGGCCAAGCACTCCTTCGCGCCGTTCACGCTGCCGGGGAGGTTCACGACCAGCGCCGTCCCGCGCGTGGCCGCCTCCGCACGCGAGAGGGCGCCGATCGGTTTCGACGCCCGCGAGCTCATCCGCAT
Organism: Thermoanaerobaculia bacterium; assembly: GCA_035632455.1. GTDB lineage: Bacteria > Acidobacteriota > Thermoanaerobaculia > Gp7-AA8 > Gp7-AA8 > DASQGS01. Next base: position 1,580 of record DASQGS010000363.1, read on the forward strand.
GAGCTCGCCAAATCCAGGAATCATGCGCTCGGTCACGCGCGCCGTGGCCTCGGGGGTAACGTCGCGCGGCGCGATGCCGGTGCCGCCGGTTGTCACGACCAACCTCGCGCCGGAGTCGGTCGCGCTCACGATCGCCGCGGCGATCTCGTCGATCTCGTCCTGTACGACGGTGATGCCGCCGACAGCGTAACCACGCTCCTCGAGCATCGCCCGCACGGCCGGGCCGGAGCGGTCCTCGCGCTCGCCACGGGCGGCGGCGTCGCTGCATGTGATGACGCGGGCTTCGATGGGCATGGCTGGGCATTGTAAATTGCTACACTCACGAAATGGTGACCTTCGAGCCGATGCGCGTGCAAACCGAGGCGCGCGAGAACGAGACGATCCTCGACGTGGCCCGGCGCGCCGGCGTTGCGATCGGCAACTCCTGCGGAGCCATCGGCGTCTGCGGGCGGTGCCGCATCCGCATCGTCAATGGCGCGGAACCGCTCCTCCCACCGACATCGATCGAGGTTCGCCTGAGCCAGCAGCGGGGGTTCGAGGAGGGAGAGCGCTTGGCCTGCCAGGCAGTGGTGATCGGCGATTGCGCCGTGACGACAAGCTATTGGTGAGAACGTCCAAGGCACCCAGACAAGAGTGTCTGGGCTGTCTGGGCCACTGACCACAAGAGTGTCTAGACCAAGCCCAGACAAGAGTGTCTGGGCCACTGACCACTGACCACTGACCACTGACTATGCTCGACATCCTCTACGAAGACGACGCACTGATCTTCGTCAACAAGCCGCCCGGGCTCGTCGTGCAGCGCGGGCATGATCCCGATGAGCCAGTGCTTTTCGAAATGGTCGTGGAGTATCTCCGCGCTTCCGGCGCGACGGCGTTCCTGATGCAGCGCCTCGATCGCGGGACGAGCGGGGTGATGTTTTTCTCGAAGCTCGCCTCGATCAACGCGAACCTCACGCGCCAATTCGAGAGCAAGCGCCTCCACAAGCACTACCGCGCGCTTTGCGAGGGGGAGCTTGCGGAGAAGCAGACGATTGACGGGCCGCTGGCTCGAATCGGGCCGATCTCGTTCGGCGTGCGGGAGGGTGGCAAGCGCGCGGTCACGGACGTCGTGCCGATCAACGCGACGCGGCGCGGCTCGTTGGTCGAGGTCGGGCTGAGGACCGGGCGCACCCACCAGATCCGCGTGCATCTCGCCGCGATCGGGCATCCGCTCGCCGGCGACTGGCTCTACGGCGCCAGGAACGCCGCGCGGCCGATGCTGCACAGCTCGCGACTCGACATGACCCATCCGGTGACGAACCTTCCCCTCGGCATCACGGCGGCGTTGCCGCGGGATTTCGTTGAGGAAGCGCAGCGGCGGGGAGTGCTCGAGGAGACCCGAATGTTGAATGTTGAATTGTGAATGTTGAATTGAAAAGCAGCTCACGCGTCCCGACGCAAATGCAAGTTCCTTCTGCTTTCTGCCTTCTGCCTTCTATACTCGGCACGATGAGACTCGGAGCGCGTTTGGCGCTGATTCTGCTGTTTGTTCCGTTGATGGCATCGGCTCAGTTCAAGGACCTCGATGCCGCGATGTCGAGCCTGTCGAAAGGATTCGGCGGCGGCGACGCGCAGGCGATCGTCGCGGGGGTGGCAGAAGGCGATCAGGTTCAGCTCCAATTCCCGGGACTCGTGAGCCAGAGCGGTTTCTTCGGCCGCGATCAGGCCTCGTACCTTCTCGACGGCCTGTTCGCGAAGGTCAATGCTCGCGGCTTTCAGCAGCTCAACACCCGGAAAGACAGCACGAAGGGGCAGTATGAGATCGTGGCGAGCTGGACGATCCAGCCGGGCGGGCACGCCGAAGTTCGCGACCTCTACATCACGCTCCGGAGCAAGAACGATCGCTGGATTCTGCTGTCGGTTCGCTCGGCCAGCAAGTGATGGCCCCCCACACTCGTGACCGGATGGCCTGGGGGCTCGCGGCTCTTGCGACGGGCATACGCCTTGCGTTGATCGTGGCAGGAAACTCCAGCGCCATGACCGCAGCCACGGCTCGCGTGATGAAGGCCATGGGCTTGGCCGGCATGATGGCGAGCGGACCGGCACCAATGTTTCCGGTCGCGGTCGCGGGCGTTGTGGTGCTCCTGTTGGGCCTTGCGGTGATCGCGCTCTCCCGCGATCTCCTGGCCCGGCTCGCCGCGCTTTTTCTGCTGGCTATCGCGATTACCGATCTGACCGCCGTGGCCTCGGTTCATTCCGCAGTGAGCGCATACGACAGACGCTCGGCGAAGCACCTCGACCGCGAGGCGGAGCGCCTGCGCACGCGCATCGGTTCGATCGAGGCCGACCTCGACCAAGCTCTGGCGGGCGTCGCCAGAGGGTTGGCCGCCAGGAACATCGAGCCGGCGCCGGCGAACCTTTTTCTCCTGGCACGCAATGCCGTGAACGCACCGCTGCGCGGCGTCCGGCTGCTCGATGAGCGGGGGATGGTCCGGGCCTGGTGGGGCGAGGATCTTCGCGCGAACGGGCGGGCGGGCTTCTGCTTCGACACCGCCGATCTCTACATCCTCCGCACGCGCCAAGTCGTGCCGCCATGGAGCGGCGGTGGGCCGCAAGGACGCTGGACGATTCAGGCGTTCGAGCGCGTGATCAACCTCGCCCGCGAGAATCCCCGCTTCAACATCTACGACGACTGGATCGTCTCGGACGTATTCCACGGCGGATTCCTGAGGCAGCAGAGCGGCTCGAAACGATATCTCATCGAGCGCCGGCCGGACTCAGTGCTCTGGGCGGACATCGTGTCGCGCTCGCGGGCCGAGGTGCTCACGAGAATGCAAACCGACGGCGGCGACGCGGCGGCCCTGTTGCTCGCCATCGGCTCCGTGGCGGCGTTCCTCTTTATCCAACAGGGACGGTACAGGAGCTCCAGCCGCGTCGCGGCTCCGCTGGCGATGATCGCGCTTCTCGCGGCCGCGCGGACGGCGCTTCTCGGAATCACAGCCGACAGCGATCCGTGGCGCATCCTTCAGTTCGATGCCTACGGTTCGCGGATCCTAGGGCCGTTCAGCAGGTCGCCGTTCGATCTGCTGCTGACGGCCGTGGCGCTGCTGGCGATCCTCGCGGTCGCCTCGCGCGAGGCCGCGCGATCTCGCGCACCGTGGGTCGTGTTCGCGAGGGCGCTCGCGGCCGGCGCAGCGGCGTGGGGATACATGGAGTTGGCCGGCAACCTCGTCGACAACTCCCGAATCTCGTCGCTGCCGGACCACATCATCACCTCCACGATGGCCCAGGCCGTGTTGCTCACGGCTCTTCTGCTGCTCGCGTTCGCGCTCTTCGAGATCGTGCGGCATGAAGTCTCCGGGGGCGCGACTTTGGCGGCGATCGCATTGGCCGCCGTGCCCGTGATCGCCCTGGCGCTCCGGACGCACCACACCCACGCCGAGGTGTTTCTCTGGGTCAGCGCCGCCGCCGCGACCGTGATGCTCGTGCACGCGTTCGTTCGCTCGGCGGTCCTGCGGTCGGTGGCCGTGGCCCTCCTTGTCGCCTTTGTCGTTTATGCCCCGGCGCAGGCATTCGAGCGCCTCAGCGCCCGGCGATTTATCGCGGACACCTATGCGCCGTTGATCGTTGGCGAGGCCGGGCAGCTTCGGACGATGATCGACGACACGCTCCACAACGAGTTCTCGCACAAGGAGCTGAGTGCGCTGCTGCCCGACGACTACCAGCGCATGAACCTCGACGACCTCGCGTACGTGCTCTGGCTGCGTTCCGACTTCTCGAAGTGGCGCATCCCGGCGGTCATCTCGGTCAGCGACGTGCAGGGGAATCCGATCAGCCGGTTCGGCGTCGGGCTGCCGCAGTTCAGCGAGAGCTCATCCGAGTCGGGACGCGAGGTTCTGCGCGTCGGAAAGCTGCGGCGTGTGCTCACGCACCACGATTTCGATCTCACCGTCTTCGGGGCGCCGATTGCGCACGGGAGCGTGCACGTCGTGAACCCGGCCGATCCGGGCGCGACGTCCTATGCCGACGTGTATCGCGATTTCTTCGAGGCTACTCCCGACGATCCCGCGACCGGCCTTCACGCGCAGCGCGAACCGGTGGTCTACGACCGCGAAGGTAACGTGCACGGCACGCCCACGTTCCGGCTGCAGAGAAGTCCGGCCTGGTACTTCGGCGCGCTCGCGCCGGGTACTGGCTTGTGGGTCGATACCGGAGGAAACGGCGACGGCCCTGCGATCTACCTCGAGCGTACGGAGAATGCGCTTTATGCCTTCCCGGCGCCGGTATTGACGGCGGCGCGTCAAGTGCAGCGCGCGGGCGGCGTCGCCATCTGGGCCATCGTGCTCGTACTGCTCGCGGCCGCCATGCGTCATCTGCCGGAGCTGGCCGGCCTGGTCCGGCGCATCCGCAGCCTCGATTTCCGCACACGGGCGTCGCTCTACGTCACGCTCATGGTGCTGCTGCCGCTCATCGTCTTCGTGTTGTTCGTCCGCGCGTATCTCTCCAACCGACTCGAGGCCGAGTACGTCGAGCGCGGTCAGACTGCGCTGAGCACCGCCCAGCAGGTCATCGAGGACTACCTTGCATCGTCGGCGTCGCCGTCCGGCGAGACATCGGCTGCGGCACGGCCGGATCAGGTGATGACCGATGAGATCCTGGCCTGGCTGGCACGGGCCGTCGGCCACGATCTCCATCTCTATCGCGACGACCAACTGTTCGTTTCCAGCCGCCGCGATCTATTCGCCGCGCATGTCGAGTCGGAACGCCTCGGCGGCGACGCATACTCGGCCATTGTGCTCGGAGGCAAACAACTCGTCCGTGCGGCGCGCGACTCCGGCTCGACGCAGTACATCGAGATCTACAGCCCGATCAACCTCAGCCCTGGCGAGCGGTACACGCTCGCACTTCCTTTCATCGTTCAAGGACGGCAGATCGAGTCCCAGGTCAACGATCTCGCTACGTCGATCTATTTGCTGCTCGTGTTCATCGCCCTGGCGTCGATCGCCGTCGCATTTCGCACGGCACGGAGCGTGATGACTCCGGTGCAGGCGCTCGTCGGCGGTGCGAAAGCCATCGCCGGCGGACGGTTCGACTATCACGTCCCCATCCCCGCGGATCCCGACCTCGGGCTGCTGGTGAGGACCTTCCGCGACATGGCCAAGTCGATCGACCGGCAGCAGAAGGATCTCCGCCACGAGCGCGACCGGCTGCAGACACTGCTCGAGAACATCAACGCCGCGGTCGTCGTGCTCGACGGTGAGATGCACATTGGCGCGTCGAATCAGGCGGCGCGCAAGCTCTTCGCGCTCAACGAGAACGAGTCAGGGCCGTTTGCGACGGGCTTCGAGGAGTTACGCGACTTCCTGGTTTCGCACACCGCCGGGCTGGCCGGCTCTCAGGAGCTCGCGATGTCCGTCGACGGTGCGCTCCGCACGTTTCGGGTATCGATCGTTCCGCTGCCGGACAGCGAAGAGGAGATGCTGATCGCCGAGGATGTCACGGAGATCCTGCGGTCCAATCGGCTGGAAGCGTGGGGAGAGATGGCCCGGCAGGTGGCTCACGAGATCAAGAACCCGCTCACGCCGATTCAGCTCACCGCCGAGCATCTCCGCGCCGTCGCCGAGCGGGACGATCCCGAGCTTCCGGCCGTGGTCCGGAGCGCGGTCGACAACATCCTGCGGCAGGTGGTCATGCTCCGCGAGACCTCGCGGGAATTCAGTGACTACGCCTCGACGCGGCAGGCCCGGCGAACGCCGCTCGACCTTCGCAAGCTGCTACTCGACGTCGCCGCCGGCTACGCGGACAGCAGCGGTCGCGGCGTCGCCTTCACCGCGGACATCGAGCCCAGCACACCGGCCACGTACCCTGGCGATGAGCGGCTGCTCCGTGGCGCGGTGGCGAACCTCATCGAAAACGCTTTTCAGACCGACTGTGGTCGCGTGCGCCTGCAAAGCCGCGCCGTCGATTCGAAGGTCCTCATCGCCGTCGAGGATAACGGCCCCGGCGTCGCCCCCGGTCTCCTCCCGCGGATCTTCGATCCCTACTTCTCGACCAAGTCCGCCGGCACAGGCCTCGGCCTCGCCATCGCCCGCAAGGCCATCGAAGAGCACGGCGGAACGGTGCGCGCCGAGAACCTTGATCCCGGATTCCGCATCGTGATCGAGTTGCCGATGGCGCGGTCGTAAAAGGCAGACTGAGCTACAATCTCCGCCCTACCGCATGACGGTACCTCACGATCATGAAGAGATCCCGGCGGAAATTCGCAGCGGCGGCAATCGTCGCTTTGATGCTCGTGGCGTCCCCGGGCGCGATGGCGCAGGCTCATAGCGACTCCACCAAGTTCTCGCTGCGGCAGGAGCTCCTCACTCTGATCAACCGCGATCGTCAGCAATTCGGCCTCGCGCCGGTGCAGCTCGATCCGTGGGTCTCGTCGCAGGCGGACAACTACTGCCGCCAGCAGATCCGCAACGGGACGACCGGGCACTTCACGATCGACGGCTTGGCGCCGTATGCGCGTTACTCGTTTGCCGGCGGCAACGACGGCTTGAGCGAGAACGCGGCGGCCTGGTCGGCGAATTACAGCTTCACCGACCGCGCTCTCCACGAGATGACCAAGGGGTCGGAGGAGTCGATGATGTCGGAGGTCGCGCCGCACGACGGGCACCGCCGCACGATTCTCGATCCCTTCGCCACGCACGTCGGCATCGGGTTGGCTTGGGAGAATGGGGAATTCCGGCTCACCGAGGAGTTCGTCCGGCGCTACCTCGTCTGGAACGGAGCAGTTCCGCGCGGCGCGTCGCCCGACAAGCGCGTGCCTTGCAACGGCCGACCCATCGCCGGGTACGACGTCGATGCGGTCAGCGTCTACTACGAGCCGCTGCCGCAGCCGATCTCATCGATCACCGCGAATCTGATCAACAGCTATTCCCTGCCGGACAAACGGCGAGACTACCGGCCGCAGCTCCGAACCTATTACCGCCGCAACAACGACGGATCGCTTCGGGAGATCCGCGAGGAGTACTCCGACGGCCGGCGCGGCGACTTCCCGGTCGCCGACGACGGCAGCTTCGCCTTCTCCGTGCCGTTCCCCGAGGGGCCGGGCCTCTATACGGTCGTCGTCTGGGTTCATCGCAAAGGAAATCGCACGCCGATTGCGGCCAGCAACATCTCCATTCGCGTCGAGGATCCGTCGGCCGCCTATCTGGCGGCGCGGGCCGCGGCGCGCTGAGAGCGTCTTCGTCGTTGTCGTCGCCGTCGCGGCATTTTGAATCGCAATGATGGGCTACTTGAAGAACACCCTTCTCTGTTGCGTCTTGCTCGCGCTCTTTCCCGCTTGCGAGCTGCGATCGGAAGCTCCTGCCGTTGCTCTCGGGCCGGCGCCGGTCGTCGTCGAGCTATTCACGTCGCAAGGATGCTCGAGCTGCCCGCCGGCCGATGCGCTGCTCACGAAACTGGCGGCCGATCCCGCCATGCGCGGCCATGTGATTCCGCTCGCGTTCCACGTTGATTACTGGAATCATCTCGGATGGCGCGATCCTTTCTCAACCGCGCAATGGTCGGACCGGCAGCGACACTACTATGCCGCGCTCGGCTCGGCCACCGTCTACACGCCACAGGCCATCGTGAACGGCCGGACCGAGGCGGTGGGCTCCGACGAGACCCGGATCCGACGGCTGATCGCGGAGGCTTCGGAGTCTCGCGCAGTCGCTCGTCTTTCGCTCTCGCCACTTCGCCTCAGCGGCCGGACGATCGCCGTCGACGTGAGCGGCGAGATCCTGGAGACGATCCGCGCTCGCGACCTCCGCCTCGTGGCCGTGGTGTTCGAAAGCGTCGCGGACACGCGCGTGGCCGCTGGCGAGAACAGCGGTCGAACGCTTCACAACGATCGCATCGTGCGCATGTTGAACGAGGATGAGCACATCGCGGCGGAGGGCGGGACGAAGATCGAGCGGACAATCGAATTGCACACCGGTCCGGAAACGAACATCCAACGCGCCGGCGTCGCGGTGTTTCTTCAGGACAGGCAGAGCCGCGCGATTTACGCGGCCGCCATGTAGGGGCGCACGGCTTGGTCAGCCCGCAACCTCCGTTCGTGAATTCTCCACAACCTCCCGCCCCGCCCGAGCTGCGGGCGCACAGCCTGGCGCCCCTACAATACAATCTCGTGGTATGACGACAATTCTTCCACCGCCCGTTCGTGCCGTTTCGCTCGAAGACATCCGATCCGCACGGGAGCGAATCCGCGGTGTCGCTGTCCGGACGCCGCTCGTCCGCCTGCTTCATGACGCCGGCTCGCCGGAGATCTGGCTCAAGCTCGAGAATCTCCAGCCCATCAATGCGTTCAAGATTCGCGGCGCGGCGAATGCCGTGGCCATGCTCTCGCCCGAGATGCGGGCGCGCGGCGTCTGGACCATCAGCGCCGGAAACGCCGGCCAGGGCGTAGCCTACGCCGCGCGCGAGGCGGGCGTTCCGTGCACCGTCGTGGTGATCGAGACCGCGCCCGAGACGAAGGTGCAGCGGATGCGCAACCTCGGCGCCCATCTCGTCAAGGCGCCCTTCGACGCTTGCTGGCAGGCCATGGAGCGCCGCACGTTTCCGGGCGTCGAAGGGACGTTCGTCCATCCTTTCGACGATCACGACTTCATCGCCGGCAACGCCTCGATCGGAGTGGAGATCCTCGAGGACCTTCCGAACGTCGACGCGGTCATCGCGGCGATCGGCGGCGGCGGACTCATCTCCGGGATCGGCAGCGCGATCCGGCAGCTCGCACCGCACGTCCGCATTTTAGGCGCCGAGCCGGAGACCGCCGCCCCGGGCGCCGCGTCGTTCGCCGCCGGCGAGGCCCGCGATTTTCCCGGCTGGCAGGCTTCGTTTGTCGACGGCGCCGGCGGCAAGAGCATCTTCCCGCGCATGTGGGAGCGGATGCAGGGAATCGTCGACGGCTCGATCGTAGTGACGCTCGACGAGGTCCGGAACGCCATGCGCATCGTCGCCGAGAAAACGCGCCTCATCGCCGAAGGAGCAGGCGCCCTCGGTGTCGCCGCCGCGCTGTCCGGCAAGGCTGGCAACGGACCCATCGTCGCCGTCATCTCCGGCGGCAACATCGATCTGAAGAAGTTCGCGGAGCTGATCGGCGCGGTGTAAGGGCCCGGAGGTGGTGTGCTTATTCTGTGTCAATGGAGAGGACCGGGAGTAGCTTCGTGCGGTGAATCGGCTTGCCAGGCCTCTCAGATGTAAAGATCTCCTGACACTTGCCCTCAACAGCGGCTACAACGTGGATCGCATCCATGGCATTCAGCCCGGAATTGCAGGCCTCCATCAACGCCCTTCGCAGATGTTGAGCGTCGAACGGCAGCCACAACGAAACTGTAGCGAAGAACTCTTCATAGAATCGCACCTCAGCGGAGCGACCTTCATACGTTGGCTTCGGGATGATCTCCAGCCTGACGTAGTCACTGCACACGAACTCTCTTGTGGATGTATCTGCGATTACATCAAGTGCTCTTGCAGCGAGCTGCCCGCTTCCTCGCGCGGCGGCAATCAGTACGCCGGAATCAACATAGGTTCGTATCACGGTTATGGCTAGCGATCGCCCCTGCGAGATCGGATCTCTTCTCGAAGCTCCTCGTCCGTTAAGAGCGGAATTCCAGACGCCACGATTTGATCTCTCAGCCTGTTATAGCGTTCTGTAGCTGCTTCCCGCTTCAAGGGAGATTCGGATCGCGGAGATTCCTGCTCGGCATTACGAGATTCGGTAGCACGCGTCGAGCTGGCGATCGTCTGCAAGGTTCCCAGAGAGTCTTGCGCCGACGCCACTCCGTTTGTCCGGCCTATCCAATCGCTTGTTTTGGCACTGCCATTCTGCGTCACGATAGCTCCTCACCTGTAATGTGAGCCGATATTACACCTACGTAGAGTTGCCAAGTGGACCTGAGAATTCCGCGCTGCACCAATTGTCCTACCGCGCCGGCCGGAATTGACGGAGACTGGTCTCGCGGACAGCGGCACCCTCGTCGTGTCCCGACAAGCGTTCTCTTGTACTAAAGGTGGCGGGCAAGCCGTCAGGCAGGCCCGCACTGGGGTCGCGCCTTCTGCACTACTTGACCCTCGCCAGCGGGACCAGCATCCCGGGCGGGTTCGGGAAGTCGTGGCGATCGGTCATCTGGCCGATCGGCGTTTGCATGACCGGCACCTTGAGGCCGGCGACGATGCTGGTGAGGCCGGCGGGTTTGGCGCGATCGATCTTGGCGGCGAGGCGCACGGCCACGGCGGCGGGATCGAGGATCCTCACCGCGGCCTTTGTCAACAGGACATTCGGCACGAAGACATCGGCGTTGCCGGGGATGTTCTGAAGCACGAGCTTCGATTCCGGCGCGCCCGGCGCGGTAAAGGCAAGGGTGACGTTGCCCGGCGGGACGTCGAGCAGCAGGAACGCTCCGTTCTCGGCGACGCCACCGGAGACATACGGAGCGCCGTCGACGTACACGGTTGTGGCCTGGAAGAGTTGCGCTCTCCGCGAGGCCTCGGTCTCGACGGTGCGGTAAGGCCCATTCGCGTCCCCCTCGACGTCCGTGATCCATCCGCGGATGCTCACCGGTGCCTTGCTGAGCGGAGTCTGGTTGCCGGGCGAGCCGCAGTGAGTTAGGAGGATGATCGCGAGGAAGGCATAGACGGCCGTTTGTCTCATCGCGACGAAGCCTGCCCGAAATGAAGGGATGGCGCAAGGGCAGGGCTTCGTCGCCTCGTTAACAGTCGTCGCCGTTGGCGTCGCCGTCGCCGAAGACTTGACTAACCCGCGACCCGCGACAACGAGGCCCTCGCTCACATGAGGAGGACGCGGCTGGTCGGAGTTATTCGGCGACGGCGACGGCGACGCCAACGGCAACGGCGACGGCAACGCCAACGGCAACGGCAACGACGACGGTCTCTCGTGTCGGCCGCGCCTCCTATGCCCACCGCGCCCGCACGGAGTACCAACCGATACCGATCCACTCCTCGATCCGCATCGTGGAGCCGCGAAGGCCGTCTGCCGAGGGGAGGAAGTCGCCGATCGTCAGCGGAGTCGTCTCCGCGGGCGGCACGCCGTGAGGAATGACGGTCGTGAAGTAGCGGCGAAACTCCCGAAGCGCCCGGCGCATGTGCCACGCCGAGGTGACAAGGCCGACCCTGGTGGCGGGCGTGATCCCGGGAAGAAAGAGGAGCCCGAGCGGATGCTCGCGCGTGGTGAGCGAGCGCGTCTCGACCTCGATGCGCGCCCGCGGGACTCCTCGGAGGATCGCTTCGTCTCTCATGATCTCGAGGGTGCGCGCCGACGTGCGGCCGGGCAGTCGATCCGCTCCGGTCATGATCAAGCGCGCCGACGGGTTGGCGTGCCACCACACCACTGCCGCGGCGACGCGGGCGCCGGTCGACGTCGAGAGCACGTCCAGTGCCGGATCGGCGCTCCTCGACGCTCCCCCGCTCGGCACCGCGATCACCTCGGGTGACGCGACCTCGGGCTCCGGCGGCAGCTCGAGCGTGTATCCAATGAGGCGCGCGCATGCCTGAGTGGACACGATCCAGATCAAGACCACCGCCGCGAGCGCGGCGAACAGGGGACGCCGCCGAGCCCGCTCGGACCGGCGGAGCGCGATCAGCAGCGAGATCCCGGCCAGAAGGAGGAGCGGCAGCAGCGGCTCGGCCAGGCTCTTTACAGATGGAAGGACGATGATCATGATATCAACCAGTCAACTTCTGAACAGGTCGAGATTTCTTCGAGGACGATAGCACGCATGAAAGCGAGGCCAGGAGACGGCGCGGCTGAGACGTTGCCGCGAGCAACCGCGGTGGCGGAACCTTTGGCAGCCGGCGCCTTTGAAGGCCTCGACTTGCTCCGATGCGCTCGGCGCGTCGGATACGTCTTCGCTGGTGGCTCGGTGCGGTGTGCGTTTCAGATCGGAGTCGTCGAAGCGCTGGCGGAGCTCGGGGTTCGGCCGGCCTTGACCGTCGGCGCATCGGCCGGGGCGTGGAACGCCGCGATGGTCTCAGCCCGGATCATCCACCGAATGCGCTATTACTGGAAGACATTCGTCCGGATGCCACGCTTCGATCTGCGAAATCTGCTGGTCGACCACTCGCCGTGGCGGTTCCGCCGGATGCACAAGCGGGTCTTCGACAAATTCATCGGCCGCGACCGATTCCGCCAACCGGACGCGTTGCCGCTGTTCGTCTCGGTCACGCGAATCCGCGACCGGGAGAACGTGATCTTCGGAGCGCACGAGGTCGACGACCCTCTCGAGCTTCTACTTGCCACGAACTATCTCGTTCCGTACTACACGCACCCGCCGGAGATCAACGGCTCTTGTTACTGCGATGGCGGGGTGAGCGACAACGCGCCATACGAGAAGGCCTTCGCCGAGGGATGCGATGCCGTTGTGCTCGTGGCCCTGAAGGGAGACTCGGAAGGCCAGCTCTTCAAGAGCGCGAGAGATCGCGAGCATGTGATTCCGCCCGAGTTTGCCTCGCGGATGGTCGTCGTCCGCCCGCGCCATCGCCTGCCGATCTCGTTCACGGAGAACCGTTGGAGTGTCCTCGGCCCTCTCGCCGACGTCGGCTACCTCCGCACGCGGGAAGTGCTCCTCGCGGAACGACATCCCGAGACCGACCTCTGCGCCAAGGGCGAGGCTCCAAGCGCGAAGATCGAGCGTGTCGTGAACGTGGTGCGGCGCGTGTTCGCGTAAGGCAGAAGGAAGAAGTGGAGCCGCGTGAGTCGGACGATCGTGGATCATGTGATTCCACTGACCACTGACCACTGACTACTGCTCACTGACACCGCATCCCGCTACAATCACGCCTCCGGGAACGTTAGGGAGTTTGCGCTCCACCGAGGTGAACGAGTGGCTGAGATCAGGGAAGCAGATGCTACGGGCCGGGGTGTCGCGGCGACGTTCGCGATCCTGGCGGCGATCCTCATCGTCCTACTACTCCGTCTTGACGGCCCAGCGCCGAAGCCGGTGACGGCACCGCCGCAGGAATTCTCGGCGCGGCGCGCGATGGATACCCTACGCGGGATCATCGGCAGCGACGGCTCGACGCACGCCGTGGCTACGCCGCAGCACGCAGCGGTCCGTGACCGCATCGTTGCCCGATTTCGCGAGCTCGGCTACGAGACCTCGGTTCAGCGCAGCAACGCATGCAACGCCTCCCAATCGTGCGGACCGGTCGAGAACATCATCGCCCAACTCCCGGGCCAATCCGCCGGCGACGCGCTGATGCTGACGGCTCATTATGATTCGGTGCCGGCCGGGCCCGGCGCCTCGGATGACGGGACCAGCGTGGCCACGCTGCTCGAAATCGCCAGGAGCGTGCGCACGGAGCGATTCCGCAATCAAATCGTGTTCGCGGCTCTCGATAGCGAAGAGCCGGGCCTCCTCGGAGCGGAGGGCTTCGTCGCCGATCCCGGCCTGGCAAGGAACGTCGTTACGGTCATCAACATCGACAACCGCGGCACAGCCGGGTCGAGTGTTCTGTTCGAGACCAGCCGCAGCAATCTCCGGCTGATCCGGCACGCCGCGAATGCGCTCCCGCGGCCGGCCGCAAGCTCGCTCTTCTACAGCATCTACGAGCTGCTGCCGAACGACACCGACATGACGGTTTTCAAACGCGCGGGGATGGCCGGCCTGAATTTCGGCTCCGTCGGCAACGTGGTCTTCTATCACACGCCGCTCGACAGCCTTCAGCACGCCGACCCGCGCACCGTACAGCATCACGGCGAGAATGCTCTGGCGTTGACCCGGGAGCTCGGAAACGCCGACCTTCGCGAACCGAGCAGCCAGAACGCCGTCTACTTCGATCTCTTCTCCTGGAAGCTGGTCTGGTGGCCATACTCGTGGACTCTCTGGATCGCCGCTCTGGTCTTCATCCTGATCATCATCGCGGCGGTGCTGCTGATCGGGAAGGGCGCGGCGTCAGCCCGAGGAATCACATATGGAGTCCTGACCTTCTTTGCGTCGATTCTCAGCGCAGGGGTCATCGGTTTCCTCGTCAACACGATTCTTTCGTGGCACGCCGCAGGGCTGACCTGGGTCGCTTATCCCGCGCCATCGGTCGCGGCGATGTGGCTGATCGGACTCGCGGCGTCGATCCTCTGCGCGTCGATGTTTCGCCGAATCTCCGGCTTCGACGATCAGTACCTCGGCATCGCGCTGTCGTGGTCCGTGGCCTCGATCGCTGTCGCATTTGCTCTTGCTGGCGCCGTATATCTCCTGCTCGTGCCGGCGCTCATCTTCGCGGTTTGCGCCATCCTTCGTGCGGTCGCCGGCCTGCGCCGCGAGACGATCACGATCATCTCCATCATCTTGCCCGCCACGATCCTCCTGCCGCTCGGACTCGTTTTGTACGATGCCCTCGGAAGCCCGATTCTTCCGGGGATCGCCGCGGTTCTGGCGCTGATCGCGACATCGTTCGCGCCGCTGCTGGCTGTTGCTCCCGCGCGGCGCCGGCGTGGCGTCGTGATTGCGCTCATCGTGGGCGTGGCGCTGAGCATCGTTGTCGCGATCGCACATCCGACGGTCACAACCGAACGGCCGAGGCAGATCTCGCTCACGTATCGAATCGATGAGGACGACCATCGCGGGCGATGGATTGCGTCGGCGCTCGCGCCGGCGCTCGAGGGCGCGGCGCCGTTCAAGGCCGAGAGGAATCTCGTGCCCTGGCTGAATCGCTCTCAGTCGTTCTGCACCGCTCCGGCGCCCGACCTGGCCCTGCGCCCGGTGGATATCGAGTCATCGACCACCACGACGCCGGAGGGACGCATCGTCCGTCTCCATCTCGTGTCGCCGCGCGGCGCGAACCGCCTTTCTTTAGCATTTCGAACCGATTCGACGGTCCTCGGCGTTCGCGTCAACGGCATTGCTGCGCCACCTCCAAGCGCGCGCCTGACCGCGGCCCTCACTCCCGGATGGCGTCGCATCCTGATCCTGGGCGCCTCGGCCGACGTCGAGATCACCACACACGGCGACAAGCCGATCGAGGGCTTCGTCAGCGACACCTCCTATGGATTCCCGCCTGCCGGAGCGAAGCTATCCCAGGCACGCGACGCAGTTCCGGCCGTGCCTTCGAATGACGGCGATGTCGCTGTGACGGTACGGAAGCTGCGGTTGTAGGAGTCAGTGACGTTCCGTTCCCAGCGACGTGAAGGCCGCAAGGAACCATCCGGCGACGACGGCGGAGATCGCGGAAGTGACCAACGTGCTCACCATGTGAACCGAGGCGAAAAGCAGGCTAAGGCTCATGCTGTGAGGAATCCGGACGAAGCCTGAGAACCCGCTGGAGAACATCGACGCACCGAACGAGATTGCCATGATGATGCCGGCGATGGCCAGGTGGCGCCCGAGATCATTGCGGATCGCGACGCGGGCCAGGCGGACCGACTCCGTTGCCCCGGCGTTGCTCACGGCGCAGTCGACGATGGCCCGTACGCTCCAGACGCCGATCACGATCATGGCTACGGCTGCCAGGCAGACTGTAACGAGGATTCCGAGGCACGACATCGCGATCACGACTCCTGTCCCGGCGTTGCGCAGCGCCAGGACCATCAGCAGGATGACCATAAGCGGCACGAGGAGAACCGTGCAGATGGCTCCGCCGGCGATGTTGTAGATGCAGAAGATGCGCCACGCGAAGCGCCGGCCTCCCTCGATCCATCGCTCCGCGGAGAATGCCGCGAATCGCGCGTACCCCGCTCCGGCAACCGCGAGCTCAGCTTTCTTCTCGGCGTCGATGTAGACGAGGACGGCGCCGCCCTGGACGAACGCGTGAATCGCCAACATTACGGCGAACACGACAAGGACGTAAACCAGGATGCCGATCACGATGAGCCAGTGGTGGGTGATTGCGCGGGCAATGTCGCCGGCGATCTCACTCGCGATGGACATGACCCGATCTTTGTCACCTGAGAATGAGCCGGGAAGGTCTCTGAGATAGCTCATGCCGCCATAGATCACGAGCGATGCGACGAGCGCGACGATCGCTCCGATGGCGATCGCCGCCGTGACGATCGACGCGGCGACGCGCAGCAGCAGCAGCGGCCAGTTGGCGATCACGCTTTCGAACGAGCGGCCCAGAACATCAGTCGACGTGCGCTTCACGGCCAGTCTCAACTCATGATGTTGCGGCTCTGCATGTTCCTGGTGCGATAGTCGGAGACTCCTCGGATCTCGACCAATTCGGTCATCTCATGGAGGCGGCTGCGCAGCCGCTCGCCGATCCGCTCCTGGAGCCGCTGCTCGCGGTCCGCCGCCTCGTCGAAGTAGTTCGTCGTGAAGATCGTCGTCCGCGTGTCGTTGTAGCGAGTGTTGATCACGTAGTAGAGCGTGTCCTGCACGAACTGCGTCGGCTTCTGCGATCCGAGCTCATCGAGCACGAGGAGGTCGGCCTCGAGCAGGGGCCTCAGGATCTCGGACTTGCTCGGTACCTCGTCGGAGTCGAACGAGGCCTGAATCTCCTGGATCAGGTCCTGGAAATTGCAGAACAAGAGCCGCCCGGGTTTGTTGCTGTTGATGATCTCGACGAGCGCGGCTACGGCCAGATGCGTCTTGCCGACGCCGCAAGCCCCCACGAGCAGCAGACCGCGGCCATCGGTGCGTCCCGGCCACTCGTCGACGAACTCCTGGACTTTCCGTCTCCCGGCCACGAGGGACGCGCTGTTGAGGACGTGGAAGGTTTGCAGAGTGCAGTGGGGAAAATAGCGCCGCGGGATGTTGGCCGCGCCGATCCGCTGCCGCCGCCGCAGGTCGCCCTGGCAATGGCAAGGTTCTGCGCGCAGCGAATCGCCTGCCAGCGGCACCCAGCCCGAGCCGCTGCATCGCTCGCACACTGCTCCGGAAGCTGGGATGAGGGACATCGGCGACGATCTTACCAAAGCAGAGAGCAGAAGGCAGAAAGTAGAAACGGAAGCTGGCTTGTGGATACTACACAGCGCATCTCGGCTTTCTGCCTTCTGCTTTTCTTCTGCACTCTGCCTTTCGATATACTCTCGACGGTCCAGCAATGCCGACGAATCTGGTCTCCTATCTGGTGCAGCGGCCGGATACCGCTACGTTTCTCCTCCCGTCGCAGATCCCGCGGGTGCTGGAGGAGTTGTTTCGCTCGGAGATGCTGCTTCCGAATCCAATCAAGATCTTTCCGGCCGATGAGACGCAGCCTCCAACGCTCGGCTTTCCTGTTGCCGAGACCGAGGTCCTGCACCATCTCGAGATCCTTCTGGACCGCTGGATCAACGAAGAAGTGGCCTGGAGCGCGAATCCTGATTCTTCGGCGGACAAGGACAAGCTCCAGGGGGCGTTCAGCCTGTACGTCACGCAACTGATGAAGCTGGCGGAGAACGCCATGATGGCGAATCTCCTAAGCGACTATCACGCCATCTTCTGGCTCGCTCATTCTTTCGACGTCGCGCGCCATTTCTCGACGATTCCGCGCCGCGTAAGCGCACACGACTCGGCGCTCGGACGGACCCAGGGCGACATGCTCAAGTACCGGATCTACGGCCGCTGGGCCGTGGAGGTTCGCGAGCAGATGAACCAGCTCGCCGGGAAGGCGGCCGCGATTCTGGAGGGGGAGGAGCAGCGGGCGGGACAGTTTTTCCGGCTGCTGATGGATGACGTTCTCATCTTCACCGAGGAGTTCATCGGCCCCGATCTGCGCGAGCTGCGCTCGTTCGTGACCGGATGGCTGCGGCGGGATTTCCAGAGCTTCCGCGACGGATTCGAGCGCATGCGGGCGACGGCCACCGATTTGTTGCAGCGCGACCGCACCTTCCGCGCTTCGCTTGCGCTATTTGGCGCCGCGCCGGATCAAGGCATCACTCTCGCGCTGCTGCTCGATTCGAGGTTTCAGACTTTCTTCTTCGATCATCCGGCCGCGCAGAGCACGATCGGCCGCGAGGAACGCGAACAGTTCCAGCTATTGGCCCGCAGACTCCGCGAGTTTGCGGTGCTCAATCAGCTTCGCCGGGCCATCGTGTGGATGACCGAGGCTTCCGACGGCCGCATCGCCTCGACGGACCGCCGCGGCGCCGCCGTCTACTCCCGTTCCACGCGGCCGATGGACTTCGGCAATCCCGGCGTGGTCGACCCGATGGTCCATCGTTTCGGGTTGATCTACGACATCTCGCGCTTCTCCGAGACTCTCGGCAGCATCCGACGCGGCGGCAGGAAAGAAGAGGTCGGCTCCTACCGCCAGATGCTCCTCTTCCAGCGGCGGCTGGAGAGCATCGCCGGTCGCCACTTGCTCCAGTTCGAGAAGTTTCTCGGCGACGGAGCGTTCTACACGACGCGCCGTGCAGTCCGCCTGATCCGCGCCGCGGTGGAGATCCAGCGCTTCTACTCGGAGATGAAGCGAAAAGGATTCGCGTTCAACAAGGGGCTGCGCATAGCCTTGAACTACGGCTATTACCGTCTTCTGCCGATGAAGGTGGGAACCGACACGAGCGAGCGGATCACGGAGTTTTACGGGCCGGGCATCGTGGAGCTCTCGCGATTGACGACCGGCAAGGCAACGCGTGAGATCGGCGAGATCGCCGGCTTCCTGGTCTCGAACGGCTACGACCCGGTCAAGGTGCAGCAGTTCTTCGCGCCGCTCTCGCGCGGCGTGGACATAATCGATCACGCCCAGCACGCCCGCGAGTTTTTCGCGTACATCAATGCCAGCGGGAACCTGGTCAACGAGGGAATCGTGGCCTCGCTGGCGCTGCTCAAGGAGCTCTCGACCGAGCTGTCCGCGGAATCGCAGCGCCTCTACAGGATCCGCGCGCCGTTCGGCAGCTACATCGGCTTCAGCCCGGCCGTGGCCGGCGTCGAGTACGCCGGCGTGCGTCTGATCGGCACCGTGGCGCTCAAGGGACTCGATCAGGTTGAGGTCGGCGAGATCGTTCCGTTCGCGCCGGGCGACGTGGAGGCGGTGGCGCTGGAGTCTGCCGAGCCCCTGATCATGCTTCTGCGCCAGGATTATCACCAGAAGGGCGAGACCCTCGGTGGGGAGCCGCTCTACGACGAGCACGACGATGCCACACGCGAACGCGAGGTCCCGAGCGAGCTCGTGATCTGTGCCAGATCGTTGCCCGACAGCAGTGGCAACGACGAGGTGCTCATCGGCGAGTGGAATCCCCTCAGCGATGACGTCCGCAATCCGCTGCGTATCCCCCGCGGCGATTTCCAACGCCTCTTCTCGCTCAAGGGCGAGCTGTCGGCGGAGTTGCTGTCGGCGCGCAAGGCCACCGTCCGCGAAGTCTACGAACGACTCTGCGAGAAGAGCGGCAACGAGGCCCTCCACCTCTCCGCGTTCCGCCTTAGCGATCAGTACGTGGCGTTCGTGGTTGGCGACATCGTCGAGCAGTTGTAGGGACGCACTAGGCGAGCGCCCGCAACTCCCGCTCACGGATGAGATGTTTTTTGAACATTTCAGGCCACCGGCGGTCATTGAAGGCATACTGCTCAATCCGAAATCGATGACCGAGCATACGCACAATCGACGGCGACACCTTCGGGACCTCACCGCGTTTCGTGCTCGGGCGTGGCAGAGGCGACGATCCTGGTGCTTGTTGACGGGTGCGATGTTGGTTTTCTCCCTCTCGCCTACCCTCGCGTCGGCGCAGGACCCGAAGCTCGTCGAGTCCATCGAGGTCCGCATCACGAACGTCGATGTCATCGTCACCGACCGGTCGGGCAAGCCGGTGACAGGCCTGACGAAAGACGATTTCACGATCTACGAGAACAAGCGCCAGCAGCCGATCACGAATTTCTATGAGATGAGGGCGCAACCGGAGAACGCCGGCCCCGCCGCTGCAACCACGTCGGAATCCGCGAATCCTCCCGTCGCCGAGCCGCTGAGCGATTCTCGGCAGCGCCGTTTCCTGCTGTTCGTCGACAACTACTCGATCCACCCTCACGACCGGAATCGCGTGCTCGAGGCCCTCGAGAAATTCGTCGGTACTCACATGCAGCCGGGGGACAGCGCCACGCTCGTTTCGTGGAACCGCGCGCTGAAGGTCGACGTGCCGATGACGCGCGACAAGGACGTGATCCGCAGAGGTGTGAGCGCGATGAAGGCCGCCGTTTCCGGCGGGCCGTCGATGATCGTGGCCAAGGAGCAGCTCAAGAGCCGCTGCAATGACCTGTTCGATCAGGCCAAGGCGCGAAGGATCCCGATGGGCATGGCGTACGGGCAGTCGCTCTCGATGATCCGTTCGTACGCCGACGAGTTGGTCGCCGTGGAGAAGGGCACGATCGAGTCGATGCGCCTCGTTCTCGCCGGCATGGCCGGCCTCGAAGGGAAGAAGGTCATGGTCTTCACCGGCGCTCATCTGCCGGAACGGCCGGGAATCGATCTATTCCAGTGGCTCGACATGACCTACGCGCAGTACATGAGGAACCAGGCGCCGGCGATGCTTTCCGAGGGGAGCGAGCGCTCGCAAGTTCTCAAGCTCGAGGCCCTGGCCCGGAAAGCCAACGCCGAGGGCGTTGCCATCTATACGATCGACACCGCCAGCGCCGAAGGGGGCGCGATCGCCGCGGACAGCCGCGAAGCGGGAGACGTGTCGGAGCAGTTCGCCGATTTCACGAACACGGCCATGGCGTTGCAGGCGCTGGCGCGCGTGACCGGCGGGATGGCCTTGAGCGCCACTCGCAACTTCGACGTTGCGTTCGAAACCGTCGCCAGCGATCTCTCGTCGTATTACTCGCTCGGGTATCGCTCCGATGCCAGGACCGGCAGCGAGCGCGCGATCGCCGTGAAGACGCGCAATCCCGCATATCGCGTCCGGTCGCGCCAGACCTACGTGGCCAAGAGCAACGAAGACGAGATGAATGACCGCGTGATCGCCAACGTCTACGGCTCAGGCATTCATGGCGAAGTGCCGGTATCGATGGAGGTCGGGAGCCCGGTCAGGGACAATGACGAGTATCTCGTGCCGCTGAAGATCCACTTCGATTCGAAGCTGACGCTGATCCCCGACGGCGCCGATCTCGCGGGCGGATTCAATGTCCTCGTCGTGGTTGGAAGCAGCGCAGGCGCGCTCTCGAAGGTCTCGAGAATTCCGCAGCCTGTGCGGATTCCGAAAGAGAAAGAGGCTTGGTTTCGCGCGAACCCGATCCTCTTCAACGTCTCGATCAAGATGCGCCCGGGCGAGAATCTCCTCTCGGTCGGCGTCGTCGACCAGATCAGCAACTCCAGCGGGTTCACGCGCGCTTCGGTTGTCGTGCCCTAGCCGCCACCAGATCACCGCGCCGGCCGTGATGAAAGAAAGGAAGATCTTGAAGAAGACCGCACTCGTCTCGTCGCTGACATCGTTTCTCGTCCTCGGATGCATTTCACCGATGCTCGCGCAGCCGGAACAGCCGGCGTCGCGCCGCAGGCCGGGTGCTGCGGAGCGAAGGGACGCCGATCGGAAGGAGCCTGAAAAAGGGAAAGAGAGCGAGAAGGGCAAAGAGAAGGAACCGCCTCACGATCAGATCGTCACGACGTCGCACGCGATGAAAATCGGCGGCGAGACTATTGCTTACACCGCCCGCGCCGGCACGATCGTGATCAAGGACGAGGACGGCAATCCTCAGGCCAATATCTTCTTCGTCTCCTACACACGCGACGGCGCAGACCCGGCTCAGCGCCCGATCACCTTCGCGTTCAACGGAGGCCCGGGCTCGTCGTCGGTCTGGCTTCACATGGGCGCGTTCGGTCCGAAGCGCGTTGCTTATAAGACGACGAGGGACACGCCGCCGCGCCGCCGTACCATCTCGTCGACAATGAGGATTCGATCTTCGACACCACCGACATCGTCTTCATCGATCCGGTTACGACCGGTTTCAGCCGCGCCATTCCGGTGAAGGAGGACTCGAAGTACCACGGCGTCGATGCGGACGTGAGATCGGTCGGCGATTTCATCCGCCTCTACACCACGCGCTATGCCCGCTGGTCGTCGGCGAAGTATCTGGCCGGCGAGAGCTACGGTACGACCCGCGCGGCGGGGCTCGCCGGTTATCTGCATGCTCAGGGCTTCTATCTCAACGGGATCGTCCTCATCTCGTCGATCCTGAATTTCGAGACCGCTCGGTTCGACAGCGGCAACGACCTGCCGTACATCCTTTTTCTCCCGACGTACACAGCCTCTGCGTGGTACCACCACAAGCTGCCCTCCGATCTGCAAGGCAGTCTGGAGAAGGCGGTCGCGGAGTCTGAGGCGTTCGCGCTCGGCGATTACACCGCTGCCCTGATGAAAGGCGACGTGCTCCCCGACGCCGATCGCAAATCGGTCGTGGCGAAGCTCGCCCGACTCACCGGCCTCTCCGCCGACTACATCGACCGGGCGAACCTTCGGGTGCGAATCGATCGATTCGACAAAGAGCTTCTCCGCGACCGGCGCCGCACGGCGGGCCGCCTCGACTCGCGCTTCACCGGCAGCGATCGCGATGCCGCCGGCGAGTCGACGGAATTCGATCCCTCGATGGCATCGATCACGGGCGAGTACACCGCTGTGTTCAACGACTACGTCCGCCGCGAGCTGAAGTACGAGAGCGACCTGCCGTACGAGATCCTCACCGGCCGCGTCCGGCCGTGGAGCTTCGACAACAACAACAACCGCTATCTCGACGTCGGCGAGACCCTCCGCTCCGCGATGGCCGAGAATCCGTATCTTCGCGTCTTCGTGGCCAACGGCTACTACGACCTGGCCACGCCGTTCGCCGCGACGCGATATACGTTCAACCGGATGCAACTCGATCCCGAGCTGCGAAAGAACGTGTCGATGGACTATTTCGAGGGCGGGCACATGATGTATATCGACCGCCGCGCTCACGCCAAGCTGAAGAAGGACATCGACGAGTTCATCAAGGCGGTTAGTCCGTAGGACAGGCATGGGAAACGAAGCTCGCTGCAGGATTCG
>DASQGS010000364.1:0-3150 GCA_035632455.1 Thermoanaerobaculia bacterium
GCCCCCGGGACTTGGCAGGATGTTCGCGAAGGACATCCCGCATCCAACGCGAGCCTTGGTTTCTTGCTTGGCGAGCATTCAAACCATGGTTGCGGGCGCACAGCCGTGCGCCCCACCATGATGCCGGCGATCGTTGGGCTACAATCGCGGCATTGATGCACGGGTTACCCTCCTGGTCCTTCCGCCCGATGGATCGCGGCGAAGTCAACCGCGATCCGGTTCATGACGAGTTCTTCAAGGAGCAGGATCTGGCTGACGCGCTGGTGCGCGAGGCGATCCAGAACTCGCTCGACGCGCGCCGCGGCCGCTCCACGGTTCGCGTTCGATTCCGCCTCGCCACGGGCGCGCATGCGCTGGCGCCCGAGCGAGCCGGGGCGTATTTGCACGGTCTCGCCGAACATCTCGAGGCGATCGACATTCGCGCGCCGCTCGCCGATGAGCCGGTCCCGTTCCTGACGATCGAAGACGCCGGCACGCGAGGCCTGACCGGCGATCCCGAGGCTGATCCCGATCTGGACGACAGCCGTGGGGAAAAGAACGACTTCTACTTTTTCTGGCGCAACGTCGGTCGGACTGTGAAAGGTGAGCTCGATCGCGGACGTTGGGGTCTCGGAAAGTCGGTCTTCTCTGTTGCCTCCCGAATCCGGACCATGTTCGGCCTCACCCTCCGCGCGGACGACGAGCGCCGGCCGCTACTGCTCGGCCAGTCCGTTCTCAAGACGCACGTGATCGATGGAACGAAGTACGACCCGTACGGTTTCTTCGCCCACGGCAAGGGTCTGGCTCGACCGATCGAGACGAAGCCGCAGATCGAGCGGTTTGTCCGCGACTTCGGCCTCGCCCGCGCGGAGCCTGGCCTGTCGATCGTCGTCCCGATGTTCCGGCACGAGGACCTGACGTTCGGCAAGCTCGCCGAGTCGGTTCTACGGCAGTATTTCTATCCGATCACGCGAGGGGATCTCGTGGTCACAGTCGAAGAGCCGGGGCGCAGCATCGCCATCAGTTCGCGGTCGATCGCGGCTGTTGCCGCCGAGCTCGGAGGCGACGAGGCGGAGCGCATCGCGCGACTGTGCGATCTCGTGCGCTGGTCGCTGCTCATCGATGCGGAACGGATCGTCCTTGCCGACGCCGGCGCGGCGGCTGCGCCAAAATGGGATGAGTCGATCATTGGCGAACATGATCTCGATCGCCTTCGCGAGCGTTTCGAGAACGGCGAGCGCCTGGCGTTCCGTGTTCCCATCGTCGTCAAGCGGAAGAAGACGAAGCGCCCATCGTGGCTCGACCTCTTCATCGAGAAAGACGACAGGCTGAAAAGGAGCGAACAGCACTTCATCCGCCGTGGAATCACGATTCCCGACGTGACGATCCGCTCCACGCCGGCGCGCCCGGTCCGGGCGTTGGTGGTGGTCGACGACGACGCGCTCTCGACCCTGCTCGGCGACGCCGAGAATCCGGCGCACGCCGATTGGTCCGAGCGCGCCGACAAAGTGCGCACGCTTTACGATCACGGCGCGTCGACGGTTCGCTTTGTGAAGAACAGCATCGTGCAACTGAGCGCGATGCTGACGCGACCACCCGAGGGACGAGTGCGCGATTTCCTCGCCGAGCTCTTCTCGATCGACGTGGAGGAATCCAACGACGAAGGACGCGCGGCCGGAGCTGCGGAGTCCGAGGAATTGCAGACTGCCGGAAATGCGCCCGCCTTTCCACCCACGGTTGGGCATGCGTCGCACCCGGCGATCATCAAGACCGGCCGTGGATTCACGATCCACGGCAGCGGCGACGTCTCGCAAGTGGGCAGGACCATGCGCACCGAGGTCGCGTATCGCATGCGCGGCGGCAACCCGTTCCGGAAGTACAGCGCGTTCGACTTCGATCTTGGGCGGGAGCTCGTACTCGAGATCAGCGGCGCGGACCTCCGATCGAAGAGCGGCAACGGAATCGAGTTCGTCCCGACGTCGCCCGACTTTGCGATCGGCATCAGCGGATTCGATCCGAGGCGCGACCTGCTGGTTCATCTCTCCGAGGTCAATGTCTCCGAGGACGAGACTGATGCTGCGCAAGCTGAACTTCACTGACCGGCTGAAGATCCCGCGCTCGCGAGTGCGCATCGCGCTCCGCCGCGAGAGCGACGGAATGCTGGCGTTCGATCCGGAGATCGACCTCAGCGATCTTCCGGTGCCCGGCGCGGCGCAAGTCTTCATCGAGGCGTACTACCGGACCTCGTACATGCGCTTCGACTGCGGCACGGCGGGCCGGCTCGCCATTCCGTCCGATCGCCGGCTGAGCGAGATCGACTCTCAGCGACTTGTGCGATTCCGGGTCAAGATCGTCGACAATCGCGAAGGGCAGCACCGCATCATCGCTGTGGCCGACGACCTCGCTGTCGCGGAGCAGGAGCCCGATCGCGGCGGACGAATTCCTCTTCTTCCGGTCAATTTCAGCGATCTCGGCGACGAGATCTGGCGCGTCGTTTTCGAGCCGAACGGCCCGGTGCTGGAGATGAACAACCGCGTCGAAGGCATCGAGCTGCTGGCGCGATCGGACGGTCGATTCTTCGCGCTCGTCTATCCGGCGGCCGTCCGCATCGTGCTGACGCAGATCCTGCTCGTCGACCAGCACGAGCCTGGCGAAGAGCTCGACGACTGGTGGAGTCTGTGGCTGCGCTGGGCCGCGCAGTTCGCGGCCACGGTCCCGGCCGGCGACGAGGAAGACCGGCGCCAGTGGATCGAAGACGTGGTCGCGGGCTTCTCCGCGCGCCACGCCGTCCTGCGAAAAATGAACGAGCCGCCGCCGGGCGCGAGGCAATAAGTCATGCCCCTTCTCCGCACCTTGAGCGACGCGGGCGTGCAACAGTTTCGTGAGTTCCTTCAGCGGATCAGAGCCGGCGAGGAGTTCCAGCAGAGTCCTGCCATTCTCTGGGTCGACGGCTATTCGAGACCACTCGGCATCACGATCTCAATCGAGCCGCGTCGCTTCGTCACCAAGTTCGCCGCCGCCGAGTATCTTCACGCGGCTCTCGAGCCGCTGGCGTCACCGGCGCTTGCGAGCGACACCGGCCTTTGGAGCTGGCTCGCCCTCTTCTACTTCGATCAGCTCTCGCCGCTCGGGACCGATGGACGGCGCACGCCGCGCGAGGACTACCACTAC
>DASQGS010000365.1:0-3190 GCA_035632455.1 Thermoanaerobaculia bacterium
TGCCGAGGAGATCCTTCGCCGCGCTCTACCCCTCCGGGGTGTCGCCGGCTCAGGATGACACGATGGTCATTCCCTAAAGAGCGGCGCCTCCTCGCCGACCTCTCGCTCAGGATGACGTGAGGCACCATGCCGCCAAGAAGCCTCCGAGCTCGCGCTCCTTTCCCTTGAAACCGTGGTCCGCGCCGGCGAGGATGGCGTACTCGAAATTCGGCTTCGCGCCGAGAGCTTCGACGAGCGCGGCAACGCAGCCTGGGACATCGTCGTAGCAGTAGGCATCGTTCTCGCCGTAGAGAACGAGCGTCGGCTTGCGAATGGCCTTGAGGTAGCGGAATCGCGGGCGGCGCGAAAGACGGATCCCTCGCATGACCTCGAGGAATGGAAAGACGCTGTAGTCGCCATCGGGGTTGATCATGTCGTACAGCGAGCGCCAGCTCATCGGCATCGCCGGCAACGGCAGCCGAGCGAGCTCGTGCCCGCGGCGCTCGCGAATCCTCTCGCGTGCCTTGGCCAACGCGGCAGCGAAGCGCCTCGGGCCATGATTTGCATAAAAGAGCCCGCTGTCGTCGCCACCGCCGAGGAGGATGTAGCGGCGATAAGGATTGCGCGGCTTGTAGTGATCGTAAACCGCGACCTTGTTGGCGCCGGTGGAGTGGCCCGCGAGGTACAGCCTGCGGTACCCGCGATGGCGAAGAAGCCGGGCCGCGCCATCGAGATCGAAGACGCAGTCGCGAATCCGTTCGTGAGCCATGCCGCCGTCGACGCTTGTCGTTTCCCTTCCCTTGCGCGCCGAAAGACGCCGGATCAGATGAGCGCCGCGGTTGTTGAACGGAAAGAACGCCAGCCCACGCCTGACGAGCTCGTGCGCGAGCAGGTTCGTGCGCGAGGACTCGAAGATCGACGCTCCGCCGGTGCCATGAACGAAGGCGACCACGGCGTCCGCTCGTCGCCGCGGCTCGTAGAGAAGGCCGGACAGTTCGACGCCGTCGGTAGCCTGGAATCGCACGAGCGTGCACGGCGGCTCGGGTTGCTTGGCCATAGCTCCGCTACAATACCGCGCCGCATGCCCTTCGCATCTCTCCTTCTTGCCGCTGCCCTCGCCGCGAAGCCCATCATTCTTAACATCGACGCGACTCGTGCCATGGCAACGTTCGATCCGCACACCGCGTTCGGCGCGACCATCGACGTGCACGAGCCGGGCGACAACGCCAGGATCTTCACTCCGCCAAACGTCGAAGCCATGCGCTCCGCGGGCTTTCAGCCGCTCTCGTACCGGCTCGCCACCGAGCTCGGCAATCAGGCCTGGCATTGGAATCCAGCCGGCACCTGGAGCGACGCGGCGCATCAACGCGGCTATTGGAAATCGAACGATACGAGCGATGCGCCGATCGAAGTCTCGCACGGATATCGCCTCCCACGGCGCGGCGATACGTTCGATCAGGCCCATCAGGGCGAATACTCGCGAATCGATGACGGCGATC
This sequence comes from Thermoanaerobaculia bacterium, assembly GCA_035632455.1. Classification (GTDB taxonomy): domain Bacteria; phylum Acidobacteriota; class Thermoanaerobaculia; order Gp7-AA8; family Gp7-AA8; genus DASQGS01. The sequence goes on from DASQGS010000365.1 coordinate 1,479, forward strand.
CTTCCACATTCTGGAAGAGCAACCCCTACCTCGACGAGCATTTCACCGGCGAGCCCGATGACCGGCATCCGCAATGGATCCTCGTCGACCTCGAGGCCTACAAGCGCGTCGACGCCATCCGGATCACGTGGGCATCGCCGTATGCCGTCGAATACAGCGTCGGCTACTGGTTCGGCCGCAATCCGTTTCTCGAACAGGTCCAGGGGCACTGGATCGAGTTTCAGCACGGCGCGGTGCGCGATGGCAAAGGCGGCCGGGTCACGCTGCGGCTCGCGGACGCGCCGGTGAGCGTGCGATTCCTCCGCGTGGCCATGACGCGCTCGTCGCACACGCCGGCCGCAGAATCGAACGGCGACGTCCGCGACTCGCTCGGCTACGCCGTGGCGGAACTGTCGATCGGCACCACCGCCGGCGGCAGGTTTCACGACTTGATGAAGCACGGGCGCAGCAACACGACGCAGACGCGCGTCGAGGTCTCGTCGACCGACCCGTGGCATCGCGCGACCGATCGAGACGATCGCATGGAGCAGCCGGGCTTCGATCTCGTCTTTCGCACGGGGTTGGCAAATGGCCAGGGCGTCCTGATGCCGGTGGCGCTGCTGTTCGGCACGCCTGAGGATTCCGCCGCGCAGATCCGCTTTCTCGAGGCGCGCGGCTATCCGCTGTCGATGATCGAAATGGGCGAGGAGCCGGACGGCCAGCTCCTCGGCCCCGAGGACTACGGCGTGTTGTACCGGCAATGGGCGAAGGCCATCCACGCCGTTGATCCGGCGCTCAAGCTCGGCGGGCCCGCGTTCCAGAGCACGATCGACTACGTCGGCGCATGGCCCAACGCGCGCGGCGAGACCTCGTGGATCGGCCGCTTCCTGAGCTACCTGCGCCAGTACGGCGAGGAGGGCGATTTCACGTTCTTCTCGTTCGAGTGGTACCCGTTCGACAATCTCTGCGTCCCGGCGCAACCGCAACTCGTGAGGGCACCGTCGCTCCTGCCGCCGCTTCTGAACAAATGGAAGCGCGAGGGATTGCCGACGACAATTCCTTGGCTGGTCACCGAGTACGGTTACTCCGCGCACGCCGGCGAGCCGGAGGTGTCGATCGTCGCGGCCTTGTTCAACTCCGAGTTTCTCGCCCAGTACATGTCGCTCGGCGGGACCGCCGCGTACTACTACGGCCTCGAGCCCGAGATCCTGCTGCACGAGCAGAAATGCCCGACCTGGGGCAATCTCATGCTCTTTCTCGCGGACGACGACCGCCGCATTCGCCATCCTGTCGCGGCGTACTACGGCGCAAAGCTCGTCACCCAGGAATGGGCGATGTCCGCGGGCCCGCATTCGATGTACCCGATCGCCGGCACCTCGGATCTGTTGACCGCATACGCCGTCAAACGCCCCGATCAGCATTGGGCTGTGCTCGTCATCAACAAGGATGACAAAGAACCGCGCAGCGTCCGCTTCCGCGTCGACCACACGGAAGCGAAAGGCCCGGTCGAGATCGTGCAGTACTCATCCCGTGAGTACGTCTGGCACGCCGACGGCGAAGACGGCTACGCCAAACCGAATCGCCCGCCGCGCAAGACGCACTTGTCCGCGCTTCCTGCCGAAGGAATCGAGCTACCGCCGTATTCGGTGACGGTCGTGAGATGGTGAGGTCTGGCTCTCCGGCGAGCTACGTACGCTCGTCGGCCATCGCGAGTTTATGGAGTGCGGCGGCCG
>DASQGS010000366.1:0-11519 GCA_035632455.1 Thermoanaerobaculia bacterium
GGCAGGATCAACGTGAGCGAGATGAACGAGACGTCGATGGAGACGAAAGCGACAGGCTCGGCGAAATCGGCGGCCTCGAGGTAACGGGCATTGACCTTCTCGCGATTGACGACGCGCGGATCATTGCGCAGCGATTGGTCCAACTGCCCGTAGCCGACATCGATGGCGTAGACCTTCGCCGCTCCGTTCTTGAGCATGACGTCGGTGAACCCGCCGGTCGACGCGCCGATATCGGCACAGACTTTCCAAGTCACGCCGATTTCGAATCGATCGAGGGCATGGGCCAGCTTGATCCCGCCGCGGCCGACCCACGGATGCTCGAGGGCCTCGATCGCGAGCACGTCGTCATTGGCGACCGGCGCGCCCGGTTTCTCGACATGCTTCCCATTCACGAGGATGCGCCGGGCCATCACCAGCGACTGGGCCTTCGATCGCGTCTCGACGATGCCGCGCTCGACTAGAGCGGCGTCGAGGCGGGACTTCTTCACGGTGTCCCGCGCCGTTCTTGCCTCCACGCAGTCCCTTTTTCCTTCCCGTCCTTCTCCTCGCAGTCGCCTTCGTCGCCGGCGATTCTGTCCTCGGGGATGGCGTCGATCGCTTTCTTGATCCGCTTCACGCTCTCGAGGTCCAGCTTCTCGGCGGTTTCGGCGTTTGCGAGGACGTAGTCGATCTGCTCCTCGGCGTCGAGCAGACTGCAAATCTCGTAGACGCCCTCGCCCTGGTTGCTCTTGCGGAAGAGCACCTCCGCAGCCAGTGCGTGGGCGTGGAAATTGTCTTTGTCAGCCAGCAGGGCGGCATCGAGGAGGTTGAGGACGTCGTCGTAGAGCATCGACTCCACGGCCTCGCCGCCGGCGGCGTCAGGCGAGTGCTGTTCGGCGGCCTTGCGGAGCTTAGCCGCGATCTTCTTTTCCTGTTCGTAGAGCTCGGCGGCCAGCGCTGTCGCGCGCCGGCTCAGCTCCTCGCCGCTCATGGCCTTGGCTTGATCGCCGGCCACGGCCGGCATCGCGATCATCGCGGCGAGTGCGAGAGCGGCAAGACGTTTCATGATGGTCAATCCGTCAGTGAAGGAAGCCAGCAGGAGACTGCGCTTAATGGGCCATCCTGCTTACCGTATGGATATCCATCCATGCGGGACCTCCCTTATGATCGGCGTTCGCAGACGTAACGCGCGATCGGCGCGAGATAGTTCACTGAGCCGCCGATGGTTTCGGCGCTGGAGACCGTCGCCGCCAGCAACTCGCTGACTTTCTGGCGCGCGGCGGCGGCGCCCATCAGCGCCGGGTACGTCAGCTTCCCCTGCGCCAGGTCCTTGCCGGCCGTCTTGCCGAGGGTCTCGGCCGTTTCCTCGAGATCGAGAAGATCGTCGACGATCTGAAATGCGAGGCCGAGATCGCGGCCGTAGACTCGAAGCAATTCGAGCGTGGTCTCCGACGCGCCGCCGAGAATGCCGCCGAGGAGAACCGAGACCGTGAGAAGCCTTCCGGTTTTGTTCGAGTGGATGAACTCGAGGCGATCGAAGAGGACTTTCCGATCGCTGGTGCGTTCCTGCGACCGCTCTGCTTCGAGGTCGGCGACCTGCCCGCCGATCATCCCCTTGGAGTCTACGGCGATCGCCACCTCGCGAACCGCGCGGAGCTGGCGCGCCGGATCGAGGCCGTCGATCGGCCGTGCCAGCCAGGAGAGTGCCTCAGTCAGAAGCGCGTCCCCGGCGAGGATGCCCATGGCCTCACCGAACACCACGTGCGTCGTCTTCCGCCCGCGCCGAAGATCATCGTTCTCCAGCGCCGGGAGGTCGTCGTGCACGAGCGAGTACGTGTGAATCAACTCCAGCGCTGCGAAATGCACGAGCAGCGGTTCGACATCCGCGCCACACGCCTCGGCCGCTGCAATCGCAAGGATCGGCCGTACGCGCTTTCCGCCGCCGAGGACCGCATAGCGCATGGCTTCATGAATCACGGCCGGCGGTGTCTCGGGCGGAGGAAGCGTGGCCTCGATCACGCGATCGATCAGTTGCCGGCGCGATTGAAGATATTGGGAGATCGGCTCAGTCATGTTTCCCGCTACGGCTCGTCCTCATCTTCGTCCGCGCCTGTCAACCCCGGCGGCCCGGTCTCGGACTCGAGCTCGGTTGCCTCGAACGGCTCCGTTCGCGGTTCGCCCTTGGCATCCGCGAGAATCAGCTCGATCTTTTTCTCGACCTCGGAGAGTTTCGCGTGGCAGAAACGCGAAAGCCCGATGCCTTCCTCGAAAAGCCGGAGGGCTTCGTCGAGCGGCAGCTCTTCCGACTCGAGGCGCTGGACGATGCGCTCGAGCTGTTGGAAAGACTTCTCGAAATCGTTGCCGCGCAGGCGGGCCATGGAGTCGCCGTTATAGCCGATTTGCGGCGGGGAGAACAGCGCCGGCATCCCGAGCGATCACGAACTGCCGCGGGCCAGAGTTCCGCTGACGATCGCTTGCGGCGCGCGGCGGAGGATCTCGTGGCGGGCGATGGCATAGCCGAGGATGGCGTCGACGAGCATCCGCCGCCCGTCGCGTGAAAGGAGAACAAGCACCTTCTTGCGAATCTCGCGGATCTCCACGATCTCGTCCCATCGCATCCAGTTCGAGCGCCTGCCGAACAGGGAGAGCACCTTGTTCTCGTACATCAGGCCTTCGTCGCTGAAGTAGATGTGATCGCCGTACTGCAGCACCGCCGCTGCGATCGTGCCGAGCAGCAGGACGATGAGGCCGACGAGCGGGAGAATCTCGACCTCGGCCCAGCCCTGCGAAAGGTAGTCGAAGAAGAGCGCGCCCGATCCGAACGCCGCAGCGCACGACACCAGTCTCGCGATGGGCGTGCGATCGAACTTCAGAACCTTCGGGGCGGACGCGGGCTCGTTCAAACGCGGCCCAGAGTACAACAGAACCGCTCCGCTCCCGTTGTACAATGCCGCACTTTTTCTGGAACGGAACAGACCATGCGCTGGAGCCAGTACTTTCTCTTCACCCTTCGCGAAGTCCCCGCCGACGCGGACGTCGTCAGCCAGAAGCTGATGATGCGCGCCGGCATGATTCGAAAGGTCGCCGCGGGCATCTACACCTACCTTCCACTCGGCCTCCGCTCGATTCAGAAGCTCGAGGTCATCGTGCGCGAAGAGATGAACCGCGCCGGCGCCATCGAGCTCCTGATGCCGGCCATTCAGCCGGCGGAGCTCTGGATTGAGTCGGGGCGCTGGAAGAAGTACGGCAAGGAGCTCTTGCGCATCAAGGACCGCCACGACCGCGACTTCGCGTTCGGGCCGACGCACGAAGAAGTGATCACCGACGCCGTTCGCGACACCGTGTCGTCGTACCGCCAGCTCCCGATCAACCTCTACCAGATCCAGACCAAATTCCGCGACGAGGTCCGCCCGCGCTTCGGATTGATGCGCGGCCGCGAGTTCGTGATGAAGGACGCCTATTCTTTCCACGTCAGCCGCGAGTCGCTCGACCAGGTGTACGAGAAGATGCGCGAGGCCTACACCCGCATCTTCCATCGCTGCTCCCTCGACCACGTCCCGGTCGAAGCCGACACCGGTGCCATCGGAGGCTCGGCGTCGCACGAGTTCATGGTTTTGGCGCAGTCGGGCGAGGACGCGGTCGTAAGCTGCCCGAGCTGCCGTTACGGGGCGAATGTCGAGAAGGCCACATCGAAGTTCTTCGACGATGAGCCCGAGCCTGCCTTCACGCCGGGCGCAATGACGGAATTGCACACGCCCGGAACGCAGACCATCGACGACGTCGGCAGGTTCCTCGGCAAGCCGACGTCGGAGCTCGTCAAGACGCTGGTCTTCGATACCGAGAATGGCTCCGCGATGGTCCTCGTGCGCGGCGACCGCGAGGGCAACGAGATCAAGATCAAGAATCACCTCGGCGTGCTCGGTCTCGAGATGATGCCAGACGCCAAATTCCAGCAGGCCACCGGTGGCCCGGTCGGCTACTGCGGCCCGGTCGGCACGAAATGCGCCCGCGTTCTCGCGGACGTCTCGCTCAAGGGACGCCGGGCATGGATTGTCGGCGGCAACAAGGTTGACACACACACCGCGAACGCCGTGCCCGGCCGCGATTTTCCAGAGCCGGAATGGGGCGACTTCACGACCACCGTGGCCGGCGATCCCTGCCCCCGCTGCGGGACAGCGCTCGAGATCTTTCGAGGAATCGAAGTCGGCCACATCTTCAAGCTCGGCACGAAATACTCCGAGTCGATGCACTGCGATTTCCTCGACGAGAGCGGAGGACGCCAGCCGATGATCATGGGCTGCTACGGCCTCGGCATCACCCGCACCGTCGCCGCGGCCATCGAGCAGAGCCACGACGACGACGGAATCGTCTGGCCGATGCCGATCGCGCCGTTCGAGGTCGTCGTCACCGCGATCGGGCGCGAGGAGAGCGTGCAGACCGCGGCGTCTGACGTCTACGAACGGCTGCGCGCCGCAGGAATCGACGTGTTGCTGGATGATCGCGACGAGCGCCCGGGTGTCAAGTTCAAGGATGCCGATCTGATCGGCTTCCCACTCCGCATCGCCGTCGGCGCCAAGAGCCTGGCCAACGGCCAGGTCGAATGGAGCTGGCGCAAGGATCGCACGAAACAACTCGGTGCTCCCGACGAAGTGGTGCAGCTCGTCATCGACGCCGTCCGATCGGCCCGATCCGTCTGATCGGTCCGATCGCGCATCGTTGACAGACCCGTCACCCGCGAATGCGGTGGAGAAGCGCCGTCAGTTCGCTTTCGCTGCTGCCGGTTTCCCTGCCGGAACCGCCGGCCCGGCGTCGCTCCACGCCTTGAGGATCGCCTTGTCCGAGTCGCTCAGCTTTGCCGCAGGGTGAAGCGGCAGATAGAACCACAGCGGCATGTCGCCCGACGACACCTCTTCCCAGATCCCTTTGCGGCGCCGGTTCTGCCTGGTCTGCGGCATCTGCTGCCAGGCGCTCAGGTTCATGGCCCGCCGCCCGCCAGTGACGTCGCGATAAAGCAGCCACGAGACCGGAGCCAGGTGGCTGTACCACGGCCAGACAGTCTCGTTGGAATGGCAGTCGTAGCAACTATGACGCAGCACCGCTTTCACTTCCTGAGGTGCGAGAATCTCGCCGGTGACCGGAGGGTTGGTCCTGGGCACCGGAATCAACTGGATGAAGACAACGACAGCGACTAGACCGATGAGGACACCTCGCGTGCGCTTGCCCATGATGTGAGCATAGCAAAAGCAGGACGAAGAACGAGGCACGCTACTTCACGCCGCTTCGCAAGTCAGCGACGTGCGCCGCCTTGACCACCGTTACGCCGGGCATGAGGGTGGAGTCGCTGTACATGACCTTCGATACTCCGATGGCCGAGCGCGCCTGATCGAGCGCAATGCGAAGCTCGCTCAGGTGAGCAGCCTGGATTACGGTCGTGCTCGTGATGGGGGAGTCGCTGAACACGACAGGAAAAAGGCCGCCCGCAACGCGCATCGCGTTCACCGCCGTGCGGAGCTCCTCGACATGCACTGCCTTGATTAAGATCCCGGCATTGAGCGGATCATCGGTAAAAAGGATCGTCGTCGCGGGATCGACGGCGCTGAATTCGGACTGCCCTCCGCCGCCGGTCGCTAGGACCTCGTACAAATAGGTCGTGTTCGCACTGAGGCCGCTGTCGCTGTATGAAGTCACCCCGGTCGCTGTAAGGAACGCGAACGCGGTGTTCCCGGAGCTCCGCCAGATCTCGTAACCCGATGCGCCGGGGACCGAGGACCACGTGAGGCCCACCTGCGTCGTACTCGATGCCGTCGCGGCGAGGTTGTGCGGTGCGGCGAGTCGCGTCGTGCTGGAGATCTGGATGCGATTGGATGCCCCGGTCAGGTTGCGGTTCAACGTAATCCAAAGCTCGCTCGCCGCCGGACGAAGCGAGGCGTAATAGTCGGTATCAGCATTGAGAGTCGCGCCGTTCAGAGTCACACCCGCCGGATAGCCGGCAGTGTAGTTGCTGACGATCATCAGCGGCTTCGACAACGTCCCCGCACCGACGGCGACGTTGACATCGAGCTGATTGGCCGCCGCGCTGAAGGCCAGTGCTCCGTAGACGTGGTTGTAGCCGGCCGGCACATAGGTGACATTATCCGGCCGCGCGACGCCCGCCGGCCCCATTGTCAGGACGGTCCCAACGCTCGCCGTCGCAGTGACGGATTGCATCGTCTCGACTTGCGCAACCTGAGATTCCACAGGTGCGTCGCTGTGCCTGCCGAGGACTACATAAGTCGCGTAACTCTTCCTGGGCCATCCCGAGGCCGTCGTATTCGGGAGCAATCCGCCGTAATAGGCACTACCGTGCGTGTAGTACTGGCTTTGGCCGAGGAATCCGAAGTTGGTTCCCCACGCAAGGCGGGTGTTGTTCGTCGCGGAGGATGAATCGGCGAACGAATAGTTGATCGACTGATAAGGCCAATTGAAATCGCAGGGCATCCGATGATCGACCCCGCCGATCGCGACCGTGCACGCGTTTCCGCCGGCGCTGGTCGTATTCCAACGGCCGACGCCCCAATACCCGCCGGCATCCTGTTGTGTAATGGGCTGGGTCTGCACGGTGCCCATCGTGGCGTCGACGGCGGATGTCCAGAGCTTGACGTACGGAACGGTGTTCGGCGTGTTCCAGCTCCATGCGCTGCCCATCGTCACGGGATTCGTGGACGAGACGAATTTGTAGCGGTCTCCCCATCCCACTCCTGCGACGATACTGTGCCCGCCCTCGGTCGCGGCGCCGTCGAACAGCAGCTCGCCGTAAGGCCCACGCGCGTCGTCCTTCAGCGTATCAACCGCGATCGCGTTCAGGTCCCACGTCACTGCCCACAGCGGATTATCGCGGCCTGTGGAGAAGACCCACTCGATCGTGACCGGAATGTCGATCTCAGCGCCGGGAGCAACCGCGCCGGTCATGCAATAGCGCGGATAGTTCTGCGTGAAGCGGAAGATGGCGTGATGCCGTCCCTCGAAGACGCGAGTGAACGTGCCGGTGAGGAAATGGCCGAGCATCGAAGTGTCCGGGCTGTTAGCGATGCACGTTTCCTCATCATCCTTGGGATGAGAGACCACATAACCGAAGCCGCTCGCGCCCGACCCGGACGCAGCCACGACGCGCGTGCCTGAGGGCGTCTCATAACGGATCTCGCGCAGCTCGCCGCCGCGCGTTCCTCCTAGCCCGGTCTGCCCGTCATTGTGGGCGAGCACGGCAACGCGCGTCTGACCGCTGCTGTCGATCCATGTGAAACGATCGCTGACCATCGATCCAACGGTCACGTCGTGCTCGATGAGCATCTGCGCCTGCGCGCCACATGCGGCAGCGAGCGCGATAGCGCCCGCAACGGCCGCCAGCCGTAGGAAGTCCAGAGGCTCCGGCGGAAGGACGGAGTGCAAAGCGTCGCGCATCGAGCTCATCTGTTTTCATCCTAGACCAAATGACGAAAGAAGGCGCATCAGACCAGACGCTCCAGGCTCCACCGTCCCATCGCCAGGTCTGACTGAGCCAATCGCTGACGGAGTCATTTGCTTACTGAGTCATTGCTTACGGACCCGCGGCCGGCGGGCAGATTACACTGCCCGCCCGATTGACAAGCGGCGAGATTCCGCAAGAAAGAGTGAGCATGAACCCTTCCTTTTCGTCGAGCCAATTGCTCCGGGCCGTTTTCTCAGTCTGTCTCCTTTTCGGAGCCGCCTTTACGGCCGGTCCGGCTGCAGCCAGCGACAAGATCCTTATTGGCGCGGTGTTGCCTGTGACCGGCAAGGAGTCGAAGATCGGGGGCGCGTTCAAAGTCGCCACCGAGCTGGCTGTCAAAGAAGTCAATGATGCCGGCGGGCTCGACGTCGGCGGCAAGAAGATGAAAGTCGATCTCCGCCTCCTCGACGACACTTCGGACCCCGCCAAGAGCGCGCAGCTCGTCGAGCAGCTCATTGTCCAGCAGAAAGTGCACGCCGTCATCGGCGGCTACGGCTCGCAGCTCGTCCAGGCCCAGAGTGTCATGCCCGAGCGCTACGGCGTGCCGTTCATCTCCGGCGGCGCAGGTGCCTCGAGTATTTACGGTCATAGCAAGTGGGTCTTCGGAACACTCTCGCCGGTCGAGAATCTGGCCCGGACGCAGATGGAGTTCCTCCTCGATCTCGTCAAGGACGGCAAGCTGCAGGCACCTCTCAAGATCGCGATCGTGAAAGAGAACACAGAGCACGGCAAGGACTATCAGAAGGGAATCCAAGACTTCGTCAACGCCCATCCGAAGGAATTCTCCGTGGTTATCGATGAGGGCTTCGAGCTCTATGCGCCCGACTTCAAGCCCCTTCTGACGCGAGTGCAGACAGCCAGGGCCGATCTCTTCATGTGCGACGCCCACCTCGAGGATTTCATCGCCATGCACCGCACTTACACCGAGATGGGCATGTACCATCAGGTGGTCACCTATGGCGCGCGCGGCGCCGACGAAGCCGCGCGCTGGGGTCTCCGCGCGGCTGCCGACTATATTGTCGCCAGCGGCTGGTGGTCGAATCTGCTGCCGTACCCGCAGGTGAAGAAATTCAACGAGAAGTGGAAGGCGGCCACCGGAAATACTCCGCAGTGGTATCACGCCTGTGCCTACGAGACGGTGCAGGCGCTGTTTGCCGCGATGCACAATGCGAAGTCGCTCAAGCCCGAGGCCATCCGCGACGCGCTCGCGAGACTCGAGCTCAAGAACTCGATCCTTCCGGGAGGAGTTCTGAAGTTCAGCAAGACCGGCGAGGCGGTCCTGCCGTTCGTTGTGACCCAGAACAAGCCGGGATTGAAGCTCGACCTGGTTTGGCCGAAGGCGGCGAAGACAGGAGATGCCGTAGCGCCGATTCCCAGGTAGGGCTTCGGCGTTCTTCGCCTTCGTCAGACGCTATGCCAGCCACTTCTCCGGAGCGGCGTCGAATCGCTCTTTGTGGTCAGGCATGCAGAAGAAGTACGTTTTGCCCTTGAAGACGGACTTCGGAGCCATCTCGGGATCGACCTCCATCGAGCAGACCGGGCAAATGGGATGGTTGGCCGTTGATTGGAGCACTCGGGCGTAGATCGCGTTCGAGTCCGGTTTCACCCACCCTTCACCTTGATACTCCATCACGTAGGCGGTTTTCCTCGCGACTTCACGGCCGAAATAGCGCTCCACGACGTGGAACGCGAGGTCGATGCCGGACGAGAGTCCACCGGAGGAGGCGAATTTGCCCTCGTCGACGAACCGGACGCCGCGCTTGACGCGAACGTCGGGAAAATCCATGGCCAGAGTCTTGTACGAATCGTGGTGCGTCGTCGCCGCCAACCCCGAAAGCAAGCCGCTCTTGGCGAGCTGGACCGCGCCGGTGCAGACCGACATGGTGACGTCCGTCGTCTGTGCGGCCTTGCGAATCCAGCCCATCATCTTCTCGCTCGCTCCGTTCTGCGCGGGAATCACGAGGACCTTCGGCGATGGAGCAGTATCGAATGTGTAGTCGGGAATGATCTTCATCCCGCCGCCCGCGACGATGGGGTCTTTCGTCTCGGCAACTGTGTAAGGGCGGAACGGATGCTCGGCGCGCCCGCGGACCATGACGTTCACGAAGACGTCCCACGGTCCGCAGAAGTCGATGATCACTGCGCCGTCGGAGATGAGAAAGGCGACGGGGATGCTGCCCGTGGCCGGAGGCTTGATGGGATTCGCGATCGCGGCGTCGTTATCGCCGATGTCATTCGCCATCGTTGCCGCGACCGAGGCCGCGGACGGAATCACGGCCATCGCGCCGAACAGTGCGGACTTTCCGAGAAACTCACGTCGATCCATGGAGTGGCCTCCTTGCCTGTATGGAAATGGATGCGGATCGCGGCGATCGGCAGTCCATCTCTCAGTCAACGCCATCGAGTGTGACCGGAGACGGCGATTCGGCGCAGCGAAATGCAGCGAATTGAGTCGGGAGGGCGGCGAACGGGCGACGATCAGCAGCGGATGCTATTGCTGAAACCCCCTTTTTCGACGCGCCTTGTGCGCTGGCGCGACCGCTGCGATCCGTGCTGCGATGCCGGTTCGCAGGCTCGCCGGGCTCAATCCGCCGAAGCGAAGGAACCGGCCTCTCAATCCATTTCGCTGCATCCTCGATCCACTTCACTGCATGTCGCTGGCAGCGTGTTCGCCGCTGTCTATGCTGCGAGCGTCAAGGAGGACTTGCCATGAAGCGGATCTTCGCGGTTGCATTCCTGCTGTCAGTCGCCTTCGCGGCGTACGCCGAGCACAAGCCGTACACGCGCAATGTGGCCATCGTCATCTACAAGCGCGCCGAGCCGCTCGATTGGGCCGGTCCGTTCGAGGTCTACAACAACGCCGGCGGTCTTGGCCAGCTCGGCGGCAAGGCAGCGTTCAACGTCTACACCGTATCGACGAAGAAGGAGCCCGTCGATCTGCAGGGACTCCATGTCGTCCCGAATTACACGATCGATGACGCCCCGAAGCCGGACATCCTCGTCATTCCGGGCGGAGCCTCGCAAAACCTGGTCGACGACGCGGCGCTCTTCGCCTGGACGACGAAAGCGGCGCGCGAGGCGGAGATCGCGCAGAGCGTCTGCACCGGAGCGTTCGTCCTCGCGAAGGCGGGGCTCCTCGACAATCTTGAAGTCACCACCCACTACGCCAGCATCGACAGGCTGGCGAAGGCCTACCCGCGGGCCAAGGTGATCGACGGTCGCCGTTTCATCGACAATGGAAACGTGGTCACGACGGCCGGAATCTCCGCCGGTATCGACGGCTCGCTTCACCTCGTGGCCAGGCTGCTAGGCCGCCGCGTCGCCGACCAGGTCGCCCGGGCGATGGAGTACCACTGGACGCCGGACGCCTATCTGGCCAGAAGCTACCAGTACTTGAACCCGAGCGCCGATGATCGCGGCCATATCGAGCAAACCGGCGACATGCAGCGCGAGGAAAGGAACTTCGCCGCCGCCGCAAAAAGCTATCGAGCCCTGGTCGACATCGATCAGAGCGATCTCGAGAGCTGGTTCGAGCTCGGACTTTGTCTGCGGGAGACCGACGATCATGCCGGCGCGGCCGATGCATTCGTGCGCGCCAGCGGCGACGCGAGGTTCAAGAAGGATGCGCTCGTCAACGCGGCCATTCAGTTTGCCGCCGCAAGTGACAACAACCACGCCCTCGATTACCTCGGCAAGGCGCTCGATGCGGGATTCAAGGACAAGGACGCGCTGCTCAAAGAGCCGGCTCTGGCGAAGCTTCGCGATGACCTACGCTTCAAGCAGTTGATTGGAGGGGTGTAATGAAAACGCAACCCCAGGCCTTGGTTCTGCTCTCGGCGCTTGCATCGTCCATGATGACGTCTGCGGCCACGAATCAGTTGCCGGTGATCAAGGAGATCGACGGCACGCCGAAGTAGAACCGCCGCGCCGGTTATGCCCGATCGATCCGGCACGCGAAGCACCCATACGTCGGGAATCTCACGTGCAGGAACGCGACGTTGCGGGAGTCGAAGAACCGCTCAATCGTCGCCGCGAT
>DASQGS010000367.1:0-8754 GCA_035632455.1 Thermoanaerobaculia bacterium
ATCGCGGTTGTCGGGCAGCGCGATCGTGACCCAGCGGTCATCGCCGAACGCCTTGTCCTCGATGAGCTCGAACCCGAGCTTGCGCGTGTAGAACTCGATGGCCACGTCGTAATCCAGGACCAGTACGCTGATGATCTTGACCTTGTTCATTCTTGTCGTTCTCCCGCTATGTAATTTGGCCACGCAGCCAATCTACCTATGGCCGCGCGGCGGCACTTGTAGAAAAACGACATTGTCGTGATCACGGAAAATGTCCTGGATGGCCCGCATCTCGCGGGCGAGCTCGCCGGGTGTACGGCCGGCAAACTCCCTGAAGTCGTGGATGAAGTGGGCCTGGTCGGTGTACCCGTATTCGTGGGCCAGCATTGTCAGGCTCTGGTCCGGGTCGAACATCAACCGCTTGCGGATCTCCTCGAACCGGATCGCGCGAGCCAGCGTCTTCGGTGAAACGCCGACCGCATCCTGGAACTGGCGCTGCAATTGACGGCTGGAGAGGTTGCAATGTTCCGCCAGCTCGGCGATGCGGAACTGGCCCTTCTGTAAGTGCAGCATTTGCGCGGCGGCCTTGATCTTCTTCAAGTCGACCGTCGCGGTGAGGAGTCTCTCGATGAGGTGATCTTCGACGATGGCAACGGCGGCGTCATAGTCATCCGCAAGAACCGCGGGCTCGACCTTCTTCGCCAGGTCGTCCCACTCGGTTCCGAGTGTCGTCGCCAGCTTATTGAGGCCACGGGCCCGGTCGGCGAGGAAAGGGAGGGCGCCCCAGGCGTGGAATCGGGTCGCCACGAGCTTGACTGTGCCGCGGCAGCGGAAGAGCAGCGGTTTCTGCTGAAGGCCGACGAGGATGGCCCGCGGCATCTCGCGATCGGGCACGCCCTCAGCATGCAGAACGTAAGGATCGCCGAAGTTCAGGATCAGCTCGATGAACGCATCCGGCGTCACGTCCTCGGCGGGATGTTCCGGCGTGTACTCCCGCTCCATGATCCAGAAACATGTCACATGATCCTGAAGCGACACGTGGGGCAAGTGCTCTTTGTATCTCACCTTGTCGCTGCCTCCGTTGCCGTTGGCGTCGTCGCGGTGAGGATACTCGTGATTCAAAGCGGGATCAGGATTCCGGAAGGAGCCCTATGCGTCAGGCGTCGTGAGGGAACATGACCAACCTGAACACGACTATGCCTGCGGCAAGCCGTTCGTCCTGGCGATGGTCGGTCTCGCGCGTTTTCGCGGAGACATTCGACGAGCAGCATGTGGCGTCCCGAATCGCAGACGGCCGGGAGTACCCGGCCATCCGCGGACTGCCTTGACGCACTTCTACTAATCGAGACCCAAGCTCACGGTGCAGACGCAGCCTCCGGTCTGGTAGTAGTTCCCGTTCAGGAACCGCACGCGGATGCTCGACGTGAAGCGGAGATTCATGGGGATCCACAGCGTGTCGGCGCCGCTATCTCCTAAATTCCCGAACGACTGTGTCGTGCCGCCGTTGACGGTAATCTGCATCGTTATGGGAGCAACGATGTTATTGCAACGGATCGCCTTCACGTTGCCGGTGCCGGTGGTATTGACGGCGTCGTCGGCGTCGTTGGGGTAGAAGAGAGTTGTGCTGCTGAGCTTGAGTTGAGTGTTCCCGTCATCCGCGGCCTGCGCAACGGGCGCAAGTGTGACGACCATAGCCAGCGCGAGGATCGTGATCAACGTCATTCTCATCGTCATTTCTCCTTTGTAGGTCTTGGCCGCCTAACGAACAACGTCCTCGGCCAAAGACACTTACAAGATAGGTGTACGACTTATGTACGTCAAGGTAGCTCACCATCATAAGTGATATACGTCATCAATAACCATCAAGCCGGAGTTTACGCCGCAGCAGCGCGCCGAGGTGGGCAACGCCGGAGCGGGGTTCGTCGTAAATGTGAACGAAAGGGCGAAGAGAATACCGTGAGTAGGCGAAAAGCGGACTGGCGTTCAGGAGGTGCGCGCTCCGTATCCCTCGGTACCTCTGTCGCCGTCGCCAACCTTTGACGTCGACTCCTCGGATGACAAGCGTGAAACGCTCGCCAACCCATCGTCACTACTCCGTAGAATGTCACCCGAAATTCGCTGGATCTTCGAAGTCGATGACGAGGGGCGGGCGGTCCCTCCGCAGCCTGGGTTTGCGGTCGAGACGATCGAGCCGGGCGAGTATCTCGTCACTTTGCCGCTCGCGGTGGCGGACGAGTTCGGCGTACGTGCTTCGGTCGGCGATGACGCCGGCTTCATCGCCGCGGTTCCAGGCGACGAATGCGGCCGGAAGCCGAACACGATCCGCGTCCTGACCGTGCGCCCCGACAACAGCTTCGGCCCGCGCGATTTCACGATCGTGGTTTCGATGCACTGGCCGGGGTGAGGGACTAGGGCTTCGCCCAGTGGTACATTCCTCCCGTGACTCCCTCCACCGCCGCCCGCCCGCTCGTGCGATCTATCGGGCTGCCTCGGGCGACGGCGATGGTGGTGGGGACGATCATCGGGGCTTCCATCTTCGTTCAGCCCTCGGAGATCAGCCGTCACGTTCCCGATGTCGCGGGAATCCTGCTCGTCTGGCTCGTCGCGGGGTTGCTCACGTTTTTCGGGGCGCTCGTCTGCGCCGAGCTCGCGTCCGCGTTTCCGCGCACGGGCGGTGTCTACGTCTTCCTCAAAGAGACCTACTCGCCCGCGGCCGGCTTCTTGTGGGGATGGGCGATGTTCTGGAGCATGCACTCCGGGATCATCGCCGCCATCGCGGTCGTCGTGGCGCGATACATCGGCTTCTTCGTTCCCCTCGGCGACGTCGGAGTTCGCGTCGTGGCGATTCTCGCGATTCTGATTCTCTCGGCCGTGAACTACGCCGGCGTGCGGCAGGGGAGCGCGGTCCAGACCTTCTTCACGATCGTCAAGGTGCTCGCGATCGGCGTCATGCTCGTGCTCGTCTTCGCGCTCGCTCCCGGGCACGCCGCAGAGCCGGCGGCCGTCACCTCGCGCGGCTCGATCCACGAATTCGCGCTCGCCCTCGTCGGGGGCCTGTTCGCGTACGGCGGCTGGCACATGGTCACGTACGCCGCCGAGGAGACGAGGTCGCCGGAGAAGACGATCCCGCGCGCGCTCATGATCGGCGTGACGATCGTGACCTTCTGCTACCTCGCGCTGAATGCCGCGTACATCTACGTGCTGCCGCTGAAGCAGGTGATCGGATCGACGCGGATCGCGACCGACGTCGCCGCCGCGCTCGTCGGCACGCGCAGCGCTGGCGCAGTCTCGATTCTGGTGATCGTCTCGGCGTTCGGTGCTCTCGGTGGCGTGATTCTCGCGGGCCCTCGGGTGTACTTCGCCATGGCCGAGGACGGCCTCCTGTTTCGCTGGCTCCGCGCCGTCCATCCGCGGTTTCACACGCCGCATCGCGCCATCGCCGCGCAGGCCGTCTGGTCGTCGGTGCTCGTGGCCACCGGCACCTACCGCAGCCTCTTCACCGCAGTCGTGTACACCGAGTGGACATTCTTCGGACTGATGACCGCGGGCCTGTTCCTTCTGCGCCGGAGGCCCGGCTACGCGCCGGCGTATCGGACGTGGGGATATCCGATCGTTCCGCTGCTCTTCGTCGCCGCCACCGTTATCATTGTCATCAACCAAGTCGTTGCCGATCCCGCCTCCAGCGCCATGGGATTTCTGCTCGTGGCCGCCGGACTTCCGGTTTACTACTTCTGGGCACGCCGAGGAGCGAAAGGAGCAATCAACAGTGCCGGTCATTGATTTCCACAACCACTTCTATCCGCAGGACTACATCGACGCACTCCGATCGGGACGCAGCAACACGCGGGTCACGATCGACGGCGACGGCAATCCCGTTCTCCACTATCCCGGCGATTACAACATCGCCGTGCGCGGCCATCGCGACATCGAGTACCGCCTGGGTGTTCTCGATGAGTACGGCGTCGACACGCAGTTGCTCAGCCTGACCACGCCGGGGACGCACGTCGAGGAGCCCGCGCTCGCGGTCGAGCTCGCCAGGCTGGTCAACGACGGATTCGCGTCGATCGTGCGAAGCCATGGCGGAAGGTTCGCGGCCATGGCGACCCTGCCGCTCAGCGACCCCGAGGCGTCGGCGAAGGAGCTCGAGCGCTCGTGGCGCGAGCTGGGATTCTCCGGAGCGATGGTGTTCAGCAACATCAACGGCCTGGCGCTCAGCGATCCGCGTTTCTGGTGCGTCTGGGAAGTGGCCGACGATCTTGGCGCCATTATTCACATTCACCCCACATCGCCGGTCGGCGTGGAAGCGATGCGGGACTATTGGCTCATGCCGCTGGTCGGATTCCCGATGGATACGACGCTGGCTGCCGCAAGCCTCGTCTTCAGCGGCGCGGCAAAGCGCTTCCCGCGGATCCGCTGGGTCCTGGGCCACCTCGGCGGCGCGATCCCGTATCTCGCCGAGCGCCTCGATCGCGGATTCCATGCCTTCAAGGAATGCCGGGCGAATATCGACCGACCGCCAAGCGAGTACCTCCGCGATTTCTACTATGACTCCGTGAATTTCGACGTGCGCGCGCTGCAACTGGCGATCGATTTCGCCGGCGTCAAGCACATCCTCGCCGGAAGCGACTACCCTCATCTGATCGGCAGCCTGCGGCGAATGCTCGACAGCATCGCGGAGCTGAACCTCTCGGACCAGGATCGCGCGGCGATTCTGGGAGGCAACACGGCGGGGTTGCTGAGACCCGCGGACTAAGCCGCGAAGCCGGCCACCGACGTTGCGCAATGGTCGTGACCGACCTGACCGATCGGTCCGATCGGTCCGATCGGTCCGATCCGTCCCAGATCCTTCGCCTGCCATGCGGCGCAGGATGGCGGAAGGGCGCGACCTTGCCCTGAATTCGTCCATTCGCGTGCATCTCCCGTCGAAGGTAAGATGTCGCCGCGTTTGGACCCGGCATGAGAAGGAGAGCCATCGATTCGTGTGCGGCATCAATGTGATTTATGCGTTCGCCGCCTCGGCCGCTCCGGTGGATCGGGAAGAGCTGATCCGTACGCGCGACTTCATGCGCAGCCGAGGACCGGACGGCGCGGGTGAGTGGCTCTCGGGCGACGGCCGGATCGGGATGGCCCATCGGCGGCTGGCGATCATCGACCTCTCCGACGCCGCCGCGCAGCCGATGCGCAGCCGCGACGGGCGCTACACCATCGTCTTCAACGGCGAGATCTACAACTATCGAGAGTTGCGCGCGCAGCTCGAATCCGACGGCGCCATCTTCACTTCGCATTCCGACACCGAGGTCCTGCTCAACCTCTACGCACGGCTCGGCGCGGCCATGCTCGACGAGCTCCGAGGAATGTTCGCGTTCGCCATCTGGGATGAAGTGGAGCGCCGGATCTTCCTGGCGCGCGACCCGTACGGCATCAAGCCGCTCTATTACAGCAACGCCGGCGGCACATTCCGCGCGGCCTCGCAGGTGAAGGCCCTCATCGCCGGCGGCCGGGTGAGCCGGACCACCGATCCGGCCGGCCTGACCGGATTCCTTCTTCGCGGCAGCATCCCCGAGCCGTTCACGATGTACGCCGGGATACGGTCGCTTCCCTCGGGTCATTGGATGATGGCCGGCGAGACCGGGCCGTCGACGCCGATGCGCTACTTCTCGATCTCCGCGATCCTTCGCGAGGCCGCGGACCTCGGCGTGGCGCTCTCGACCGACGAGCGGCAGGAGATCATCCGATCCGCGGTCGCCGAGTCGGTCCGAGACCATCTCGTCGCCGACGTGCCGGTAGGCGCGTTCCTTTCCGGCGGCAAGGACTCGAGCACGATCACCGCGCTCGCACACGAAGCAGGCGCGGACATCCAGACAGTGACCATGGGATTCCACGAATACCGCGGACGCCACGCCGACGAGGTCCCGGTGGCGGCCGAGACGGCCCGCTGGTACGGCGTCCCGCACACGGTCCGCTACCTCACGCGCGACGATTTTCTCCGCGGCCTTCCTCAGATGCTCGAGGCGATGGATCAGCCCTCGATCGACGCCTTCAATTCCTATTTCGTCAGCCGCACCGCCGCCGAGCTCGGCCTCAAAGTCGTTCTCTCCGGCACCGGCGGCGACGAGCTGTTCGGCGGCTACTCGACATTCCACAAGATTCCGAAGCTCGTGCGGCAATGCTCGATCCCAACGCGCATCACCGGCCTCGGCAAGGCCTTTCGCCTCGCCTACAGCTCCATGATTCCGCTTTCGCCGCGGCTCAGTCCGAAAACCGCCGGAACGATCGAGTATGGCGGGACGTATCCCGGCGCCTACCTTCTGAAGCGCGGCCTCTTCATGCCGTGGGAGATCGCCTCGATCGCGGGGGAGGAGCTGGCGCAGGAAGGTCTCGCGCGACTGGCGTTCGTCGCCCGCGTCCGCGCGGAGCTGACGCCCGATCCCGGCACGCCGTTCGGCCGCGTGGCCGCGCTGGAGTCGTCCTTCTTCATGCGCGACCAGCTTCTCCGCGATATCGACTGGGCCAGCTTGGCGCATTCGCTCGAGGTGCGCGTCCCACTCGTCGACGCCCGCCTTCTCCGAGCGGTCGCCCCCGCGGTCTTCGACGGGCTGGCCGGCGGCAAGAACCTCCTCGTGCGCTCACCGGCGCGCGTCCCGCCGCCCGCAGTGACCGAGAGAAAGAAGAGCGGCTTCACGGTGCCGGTCCGGCAATGGCTCTTCGACGGCGGGACAAAAATGTTCGGCATGCGCGAGTGGGCGCTACAACTGTGCCGGCCGTTCCTCCCGCAGACCGCGACCGCGGATGCGCTGGATTTGGCGCTGGAGGCGAGGCCGGCTCCGTAGCGCTTCCGTGATCGTGCCGGACACCGCGGGCCCATGCCGGAGACGCGCGGTTTGCCATTGATCATGCGCGGCCGCTGTTATCATTCCCTCATCAAAGTCGGTTCGATCGCGCTGGCCTTCGTCTGCGCCGCGGCATTCGCTCAGCAGCCGCGGATCGATTCCGTCTCGCCCTCGCAAGGTCCGATCGCCGGTGACACGATCGTAACGATCACCGGTGCGAACTTCGCCGGCGCCGCCGTCAGGCTCGATCGGGCGGTGGGATCTCCGATTTCGGAGACGGATTCCGAGATACGGATCCAGATGCCGAAGCACGACAACGGGTACGTCGTGATCTCCGTGGGTAACTCTGCCGGCGTCGCGCGCACGGAGTACCTCTATCTCCCGCCGCGGCTGGATGAGCTGCAGCCGGGCGAGATCACCACGATCGCCGGAGTCGGCAAGTACGACCATGCCTTCGGTCGAGCGACGGAGGCCATGATCCATGCGAATGGATTCGATTTCGACGATGCCGGGAACACGTACCTGACCGACAACAACGCCAATCGCATCTACGTCGTGCACGCTGATGGCACGATCGAGCCGTTCGCCGGTTCCGGCGCGGCACAGGGTCCTGCCGGAGACGGCGGCTCTGCCCTCGACGCCGTCATTTCGTTCCCGCACAACATTGCCCTGGACGACGCGGGCGCCATGTACGTCCCCGACGCGAACAATCGCATTCGAAGGATCGATCGCGATGGCGTGATCACGACCATCGCCGGGACGGGCGTCCGTGGTTTTTCCGGGGATGGCGGCCCCGCAATCGCCGCGAAAATCGACAATCCGTCGTACATCGCCGCCGATGGCAACGATGTTTTCTTCATCGACTTCGGGAACCTGCGCATCCGGCGGATCCATCTGGCCGACGGCACGATCTTAACACTTGCCGGCGACGGTGTGGCCGGATTCACGGGCGACGGTGGACCGGCCACGTCGGCGCGATTCAACGAGGCGAGTCCCGACGACGGCGGGCTTTTGCTGGACGCGGCGGGGAATCTCTATCTCCTCGATGCCCGCAACGGGCGCATTCGCCGCATCGACCGGCAGACCGGAGTCATCGACACCGTGCTGATCGTGCGTGACACGAAAGGCAACATCGTCAACAACGTCACGGCGTTCGCTTTGGACCGCGATGGGAACATGTACTACAGCTACGGCGGCTTTATTGCCAAGGCGAATCCGTCGGGAACGACGATCGCGGAATGGGGCCATCGCGACGGGCCGCGCGGCTTCAGTGAGGACGGGTCCCCGGCGACGCCGGCGTTCTATTCGCAACTGAACTTCCTGGGCATCGACCGCCAGGGCAACGTCGCCTTCGACGATTCGTCCGTCGGCCGGCTGCGCCGGATTAACGGATCCACGGGCCTGCTGGAGACGATCGCAGGGATGCGTCCGCCCATTTACGCCGAAAATGGCCGCGCAACGGGCGCGATTCTCGTGACGAGCGACGGGGGCGACCTCGATCTCACGCCGTCCGGCGAGCTGTTGATCGCCGACACGTGGAACTACCGCATTCGCCGCCTCGACCGCTCCGGGAGTCTGACAACGATCGCCGGCAATGGAACGCTCGACGGTCCCGCCGACGGTGTTGGCGCGACGCAGACGGGTGTCGTGGCGCTCGCCGTCCACGCCGATGGAACCGCCATGGACGTCACACCGTTCGGTTTCGTGACGCGTATCGGTCCGGATGGAATTGTGCACCGCGTGGTCAAGGGCATCGGCGGTGGCGGCAACTGCGGACTCACCGGCGACGGCGGCTTAGCGCGCGATGCGACCGTCTGTCAGCCGTGGGACACCGCCCGCGATCGAAGCGGCAATCTCTACATCGCCGACACGAACAACAATCGCATCCGTCGCATCGACGCGATCACCGGCGTCATCACGACCGTCGCCGGCAACGGAGGACCGG
>DASQGS010000368.1:0-13881 GCA_035632455.1 Thermoanaerobaculia bacterium
GCGCGCATTCAGAGGATGACGATCTCGCGCCGTCGCAGGTCCTTGGGAATTAGCCCGCCTGTGATCAGGGTGCCGATACTTTCGCCTTTGTGCCGACTCCGAGCGGTTCAGTCCTTGATCCAACGGCAGCTTCTCTGACCACAGCCTATGCCTTCAAACGTCAATAATTGATCCCTTCCGGAACTCTGTCGTCACCCCTTTTCTGTAGATTCAAGCGGTTAGATGACTGTCAACGACTGGCAATGAAATTGCAAATAGTGGGTGCCCAGTCGTCTCACGGCACCCTACAAAAAAGACAACCAACCGGCCAGAAGGGATCCTAACCCATGAAGAGACTCACCATATTCGTCGTCGTCGTGTTGTGCGCCGCAGTGGCATTTGCTCAGGGCAATCCAACCGAGCTCAACAACATTCACTTGTCCTCCCACGAGCAGGGGTGGGCAGGAGGCCGTGCTGGTAGCGGCAACCTCGTCGACCACGGCGGCCCAGTCATCGTCGCGCCGAAGGTGGTCTGCATCTTCTGGGGATTCGGGACCGGTACGTCGTACACGGCTGCAGCGCAGAATTTCCGCAACACCGGCATCTACAATTACAGCCGCATGCTGTCGCAGTATCGCAACGCCGGGGCCTCGGCTGCCACGGATTTCGGCGGCAGCGCGAACGACAAGTTCGATACCTCGACGCCCCCGCAAAATGTCACGGACGCTTTGGTTCAAGCCGAAGTGTTGAAGTTTTTCGGCGGCGCCGAGGATGCCAGCACGATCTACGAAGTGTTCATCCCGGCCACGTCCTATTCGTCGAGCGGCGGGAGCACGTCGTGCGGCGGTCCGAGCCTTGCCTACTGCGCGTATCACGGCCACTTCACCGATGGTTCCCACGACGTGAAGTACTCGATTCAGCCGTACCCGAGTTGCTCGGGATGCCAGGCAAGCGGCTTTAACGACAACCAGAACCAGAATCACTTCGTGATCCACGAGACGCGCGAAGCAGTCTCGGACGAGGATCTCAACGCCTGGTTCGACCGCCGCGGAAACGAGGCGGACGACAAGTGCGCCTGGAGTCCAACCCCGTTCATCGATCAAACCACCGGCTTCGGCTATCAGTACGAGTGGTCGAACGCCGCGGGCGGCTGCGTTAAGCAGTAGGCAATAATCACTTCACTGGTTTTTAAGAGAACGCCCCGGCAATCGCCGGGGCGTTTTTTGTGGCTGGGCCCTGGAGTTTGGACACTTGTTGTTGACTCAACAGAGTCGAGATTGGAAAAGCCCTCTCCCGCCGGGCTCCCGCCGGGAGAGGGTTCTTGCGGCTCGGCCGCCGCTGGCCCAGCGCTGCTGGGCCGTACAGGCCTTCGCCTTTCCCACTGGCCACCAGCGCCGTCGCAGCCAGGTCGCCTGTCGCGTTCAGCACCGTCGCGAACACGTCGGGAATCGCGTCCACTGCGATCAATATCCCGATCCCCTCGGCCGGCAGACCGATCGTCAGGAACAGCGGCGTCAGCATGATGAATGCGCCGCGCGGAATGCCGGGGACGGCGAACGCGAGGAAGACGGCGGCGAAGGCGATGGTGGCGAGGTCGGTGCCGTGGAGCGGGATAGCGTAGAACCAGGCGACAAAAAGCGCGCCGACGGTCCACGAAAGCGGCGCGGCGATCTTGAAGGTGGAGACCGCGAGAGGCAGGACGAATCCGGTGGTTGCGGCGGACAGGCCGAGACCGTTGTCGCTCTCGGATTTCTCCGCGCCCTCGACGAGCGCCGGCAGCGACGCGATCGACGAGCTGGAGCTGAAGGCGATGAGTTGTGCAGGCAATGCGGCTCTTGCGAAGCGCCGCATCGGAATGCGCGCTGCAATGGCCAGCAGCGGATAGAGCAGCGCGGTGACGCCGATGCAGGCGATCGAATAGAGGACGATGTAGAAGCCGATTCCGCCGGCCAGTACCGCGCCGGCGTGTGCCGCGAGCGGAAGAACCAGCGCGAATACGCCGATCGGCGCGAGCATCACGATCCAGCGCACGAGCGTGAGCATGGCGTCGGCCAGTGCTTGAAAGAATCCGAGCAGCGTCGCTCGGGCAGGCGCGGGGCTGCGCGCGATGGCGAGTGCGAGGAGCATTGTGAAGAGGACGAGCGGGACCATCGTGCCGGTGGCCGCGGCGGCGCCCGGGTTGGGCGGAAGCAACGACAGCAGCCACGTCGTGAATGTCTGCGTCTGTCCGCCGGACGCGAGCTGGCCCGCCGCCTCCGCGGCGCCTGCCGGAAGCGGCGGCACAGCGGCGCCGTGCGGCGGGAGCAATCGAAACAGAACGAGGCAAGAGGGCATGACTACGACCGCAGTTCCGGCGAGAAGCAGCACGAACACGAGAATCGTGCGCCGGCCGATGCGCCCGATCGATCGCACGTCCGCCGCCGAAGCGACGCCGGTGATCAGCAGCGAGATCACGAGCGGGATGACGGTCATGCGGATGGCATTGACCCAGAGCGTGCCGATGGGCGTGATGAGATCGGCGGCGCGGAGAAGCGACGCGCTCCCCGAGGCCGCGATCGCGATTCCGCCGGCGAGCGCGGCGCCGAGGGCGAGAAGAAGGCGGGTGCTTTCTTTCATTGTGACGTCATCTCCTCTGTCTCTACGCTGCTTCTCGATCAAGCAGAAATGGTGCCCGAGGCT
Source organism: Thermoanaerobaculia bacterium (assembly GCA_035632455.1). Lineage (GTDB taxonomy): Bacteria > Acidobacteriota > Thermoanaerobaculia > Gp7-AA8 > Gp7-AA8 > DASQGS01. The sequence continues at coordinate 2,659 of DASQGS010000368.1, forward strand.
ATGCCAACCGGCGCAGCGGGCCGTGCCCGCTTACATCATCAGATCCCCGCCGTTGATATCGAACGAGGCTCCGGTGATGTACCCCGCGGCCTCGGAGGCGGCGAAGCAGACCAGATCGGCGACCTCCAGCGCGGTTCCGAGCCGCGGCACCGGGTAGCTCGCCGCCAGCCGCTCCAGCAGATCCGGCGACGCATTCTCGCGCGTCAGCTCGGTGTCGATCATGCCCGGGCAGACGGCGTTCACCGTGATGCCATAGCGCCCCAGCTCCTTCGCCGCCGCGCGCGTCAGGCCCAGCATCCCCGCCTTCGACGCCGTGTAATGCGCGCCGCCGAGCGTGCTGACCATGCGCCCGGCCGACGAGGAGATGTTGATGACGCGGCCGTAACCCTGGGCCTTCATCGCCGGGAGCGCCGCCTTGATGAGGAGAAACGGCGCGGTCATGTTGACCTCGAGCGCTTCGCGCCACTCATCGACCGAGAGGTCTGTGAAACGCGTCGAGCGCGCCAGGGCGGCGTTGTTCACGAGGATGTCGACGCGTCCGAATCGCTCCAGGGTGAGGCGGACGATCTCCTCGGGGACGCCGGGCGCCGCGATGTCTCCCGGCACGGCAAGCGCACGCTCGCCGATCGACCGTGCCAGCGAGCCGGCGCGCTCGCGGTCCCTGACGTTGACGGCGACCGACGCACCGCGCTCGTGCAGCCGCGCCGCCGCGGCACGCCCAAGCCCGCGCGCGGCGCCGGTGATGATGGCCACGCGTCCGTTGAAGTCGTTCATGACGCGATTGGCCCGGTTACAGCAAACTCTTTGAGGATGTTGCAAAACAACATGCCTTGCCCGATCGCGTCGTCGAGCGCCACGTGCGTATGGGGCTGCTCTCCAAACCACCGGCGGGGCATGTTCTTCTTCGTCGCCTCACGGTATGGCTTCCCGAGGGCCAGCATTGCAGCGGTCTTGATATCGAGCGCTGAATGCGAGAACGGGCTCTCGCCGGCGAAACGCATCACATACCAATAGACGAACATGAAATCGTACGCTGCGGGATACCCGACGAACACGGGCTTCCCCGGCAGCGCGCGAAGCCACGCGACATACCGGCGCATGGCGATGGCCGGCTCCTCCAGATCCTGGCGGCAGGCGGCCCACGCGTCCGGTTGCGACTCCCACCACGCCTGCGTGCGCGGGTCCGGAGCGGCGCCTGGCAGCAGCTCGAGATTCGCAGAGAACGTCGACAGCATCTCGCCGCTACGCCGGAACGCCGCAGATCCAAAGCTCAGCATCGAATGCGGACCGGGGATCGGACCGTCTGCTTCAACATCGGTGCTCACATAGATTTCTTCAGTCATGCTCAAATCCTACCTCATCCGCACGGCCGAGAATCTTCAAGAACCTGAGGTGGGCCAGAAAAGCCTCTGTGAGCGTCCTGCTCTCCCGATAGGCGAGGCCGTACTCATCAGCGGTGGATATGACGATCCTGGTCAAGGCGGGGTAGTGGACGTGGCAGATCCCGGGGAACATGTGGTGGATCACATGGAGATTGAGGGACCCCAGAACCCAGGTCGCGACCGGGTTTCCTCTGGCATAGTCCGAGGTCGTGTCGAAAATGTGCTGGATATAGTCGTTGGAGATGCGACCCTCCTCATCTGCCTCGGGATAGGACGAGTCCTCGTTGAAATGGTTGGGCTGAAAGATGAGAGCCAGAGTGAAGCCTGTGAAGAGATGCATGACCACGAACCCGAGAATCACCGTGTACCAGGGCACGGAGAGGTAGAGCAACGGAAGGACGAGCATGTAGGTGTAATAGACGGCTTTGGCGGCGAACAGAAGGATGAGCTCATTGAGCGGGTGCTTGACGGCTTTCCGGTTGCCGAAGGTCTTATCAGAGGAAAGCCACCGGTAATCCTTCGTCAGGACCCAATCGAGCGTGGTCAGGCAATAGAGTAGTGGTGCGTAGAGATGCTGGTAACGATGGAACGGTCTTCTCTTGTCATGCGGTGAGAATCTGAAGATGTTCCCGGATACGAGCGTCGTATCGGCCCCGCGGATATTGACGAAAGAATGATGCGCCGTGTTGTGCAGCAGCCGCCACATGTACGAGCTCCCGCCGACCAGATCGAACACACAGCCCAGGACTCTGTTCACCCGCTTGCTCTTCGAATAGGCCCCGTGGTTGGCGTCGTGGGCGATGTTGAACGCAATGTACACTTGCGCGAATCCGTGCAACACATACACCCCGATCACCTCGGGTGACGTAAGACGGCCGGTTAAGAGCCAGAGATAGGTGCCCATAAACAACCCGAGGCCAAGAATCGTCTTAGAGATCATCTCCACATTGGCGTGCCTGGAGATCCGGCGGTCCTGAAAATACGCGTCCACTCGCTCCGACAGCGCCTTGCTGAAGGCCGAAGCCGCAACGTCCTGGGTGAACCTGAATTGCCTGTTCTCGGCCATCGCGCTATCCCTCCGTCCAGCCGCGAGTTTCGCCGCACCGGTCAGAATAGCAGAGCGTGAATGGCTGGGCAGGGCCGCCCGGCGGGTCCGGGCGGGAGTGGCCTCAGCTCTGTCCAAACCCGCTCACACGCGGATGCACGATCGAGTGTCGACCACTCACAACTGTGTCGTCCGACATCGAGATGCCGCTCGCTGATCACCGTGGTATCCATCGGTCCGCTCTAGATTAGTCGAGGCCGGAGCGCCGGCTGCACTTCCAGCTCTTCATTGATCGCGCTAGACCCCCAAGCGGGCGGCCGTCGAAGATTCGGCGGGCCGGTCCCGGAACCGCGATCAGGCGCGCAGGCCACATCTGAACAGGAGGCAATCCATGTTACGCAGAGCTCTCCTCTCCTCCGTCGCCGCGATATTCTTCTCAGTCGTCGTCCAGGCTGCAACTCCTCAGCAGCCGAGCGCGACTCCGAATCGAGTACATCCCGTGCGCACCGGACTCGACGTCGCCGGCTTTCGCGCGCAACTCACAGCTCGCTATGGATCCAACTCCGATTTGAGGTCCCTGTACGTGGGAAGCGAGATCTGCCTGATGTGCCACGACGGCAGGTGGACCAAGGATATGTCCCAGTGGCGGGCCACGCAGCATGCTGCCGCCTATGTCCGCCCGCTTGCCTCGTGGACGCTCCTCCCAGGCAAGGGGGTTCTGGCAAATTCCCTTGGCAGGCCGGCGGACGACTTCCTCGCGGGACTCGATTTCAACACTGTGTCGTCGCCATTCGACAGCTACAAGCCCAACGCGCCCAAGCTCGCCGTCAAAAACGGCATTTACACCATCACGATCGGACAGACAGCGATGCCGGTCGTGTATGCCCTGCAATGGCGGGGCCCCTCCGGCGCCTGGGAGCAGCTCTATTGCGTCCGCGTGCCGGTCTCGGATTCACCCACCGGGAAAACCGGCGCTGTTTACTCCTCCCCGCTGTTCTACACCTCAGATGCTGGCTGGGAGGCATATTCGCCCGAGTCGTGGTACGACGATAACGGGCAGCCGCGCTACGGAACTGCGTCCGTGACCGCGGACGTCGGCGCCAACTGCGAGAGTCACGATCAGAATTGTGTCGGCTGCCACGCCACCGGCGTGCGCAGCATGACTCAGAACTCCCGCGGCGAGTGGATTTTTAAGGGATTTGACGCCACCGGATACCGATCCGACGATCCGTCGGTCTTCGACTATGACGGCGACGGGGTCTTCGAGACTATGAACGTCGGCTGCGAATCATGTCACGGGCCGGGCACGCTTCACATCCTGGGTAACGGTGACAAGGCGGCGATTGTGAATCCCGCCAAGCTCGATGCCAAGAGCGCAAATGACGTCTGCGGTCAATGCCACTCCGTCGGAGCCTCGGTGCCGGCCGGCGTCTTTGGATGGCCGTACGACGAGAGCGCAGGAAAGAGCTGGTTCCCAGGCTGCGGGGCACCATTGCAGAGTTACGTTCAGGATGCCGAGGTCTGGTGGCCTGACGGCAAGACCGGTATGGACACATCGCAATACCCGGAGCTCAACAAGTCCACGAAGACCACGAACAGCTTCCATACAGTTCGTTGCATCGATTGCCATAATTCAATGGCGCCGACTTCGAACAACGCCCAGGTCGTCGACAGCATTACCAGCGGCACGATCACGATCGCGACGCAAACCACGAACAACACCCTCTGCCTCGCATGCCACGCAACGCACGCTCCGTTCGATGGAATCACCACAGCCCAGGTGGCGGACTACGCGAACCAGTCTCGGCAGATCGGCAGCGTCGTCTCTGACCACACGCACCATCCCTACGCCGCAGAGCGACTGATGGGACTCTCGCGCTGCACCGGGTGCCACATGGCCCTCACGCAGGGACCGGACGCAGGGCTCGCTCTCCATGGTCACACGTTCGAAGCGATCTCACCGCAGAAGACGCTGCAATACCAGGATGCGGGCGGCATGCCGAATTCCTGTGCACTCTCCTGTCACGCCGATCGCGTCAATGTGTTCGACATCGGGATGACCAGCGACCTGCACACGTGGAACAAGCCGTTTGATGTAACCCTTGCCCAGCTCCTTCAGAAATACTATGGGCCGGACGGCATCTGGTGGAAGATGGATGTTGGGCCGCAAGTAACGATGCCATCGGCGAGGTCAAATTCGATGTCCGCGCAAAGAAGCCACGGATCGCGGGCGGTGCATCACAGAGTGCCTCATAAGTGACAGGCACGTTTCTCGAAGATTCACGTTCTGCACCGCGCGCAGTCGGGCAGGCTTTACGGCCTTTGGATGCGTGCAGGAGCTTCGGAGGATCAGTACATGAAAACCAGATTGCCCCACGCCCTTGTGTTCGTTCGCATTATGGTCGGATCGGTGTTTCTCTCCGAAGGCGTCCAGAAGTTCCTCTTCCCCGACCAGCTCGGCGTCGGGCGTTTTGCAAAGATCGGCATTCCTTGGCCGAAGGTGATGGCCCCATTCGTCGGGGCCGTGGAGATCCTTGCCGGCCTGCTCATCCTCCTGGGCTTCTTCGTGCTCTGGGCCGCGATCGCTTTGCTGATCGATATCTCCGTCGCCCTGATCGCGACCAAGCTCCCGATCTTTCTCGGAACGCCTCTCTGGATCTTCTCCCTGCAGAAACTGCCGAGCTACGGGTGGTGGAGCGTGCTCCACGAGGCCCGGACCGATTGGTGTATGTTCCTCGGCTGCCTCGCATTAATCGTCAGCTATGCGCGCAAGAACGCTCCTGGAAAGTAGCCTGTGATTGCCTCAATGCGGTGATGGAAGAAGTCATAGAAGCGATCAACCGCGTGCCCGATCAGATCGGCGATCAAAAAGACGAGTTTGTCGCCATTGCGGCGCGGCGAGTTCCGGAGAAGACGGAGTAGTGATCTCATGGCTGCCAAAATGCGTCCCGGAGGGGCTCAAACAGGGTGGCCGACGGCTAAGCGCGACGAGCGACGCCACCGGTCATGATTGGGTCCCTGAATTCGGCGCCCCAGTAAGGGTGCAGATAATCCAAGGCGACGTTAGCGCCAACGGCGCGCGATCCCTCAGCCCAGGGCAACGCCCTGCGTCGGGATATTGCCGCCCCGCCCGAGTTGCGGGCGCACAGCCGTGCGCCCCTACTTGCGCTTGACGGTGACCGATGGATGCTGCCCTTGCTTCGCCCTCTCTCAATTCCGTACACTCCCGCCCATGTCCACATCCAAACTCTCCGCCGGCGGCGGGCTGGCTGCCATTCGGTACGTTCTCGAGCGCGGGCGCGAGGTTGGGTTGTTGAAGCTGTACCGGCGGTTGCGATCGCGGAATGCTTGCAAGACTTGTGCGCTGGGGATGGGTGGGGTGAAGGGTGGGATGGTCAATGAGGCCGGGCATGAGGTTTGTAAGAAGTCGGTGCAGGCACAGGTGGGGGATATGGCGGGGGTGATCGGCGAGGAGTATCTGCGCGCGACGCCGATTGCGGCGATGGAGTCGATGACCTCGGGGCAGCTCGAGAAGCTGGGGCGGGTGGCGTTTCCGATCGTCGCCGAGGGGGGCGATACGCACTTCCGGAGGATCGGATGGGAGGAGGCGTATGCGCGCGCCGCGGCGGCGTTTCGGGCGGCTGCGCCGGAGGAGGTGTTCTTCTATTCCTCGGGGCGTTCGAGCAATGAGGCGGCGTTTCTGCTGCAGATTGTGGCGCGCTCGTTCGGGACCTCGAACGTCCACAATTGTTCGTACTATTGCCACCAGGCCTCGGGAGTCGCGCTCAGTCAGGTCTATGGCTCGGGCACGGCGTCGATTGTGCTCGATGACTTGGCGCAGGCCGACCTCGCGCTCATCGCCGGCGCGAACCCGGCGAGCAATCATCCGCGGCTGATTACGCAATTGGTGAATCTCCGGGAGCGCGGCGGGGAAGGTGATCATCATTAATCCGCTGCGCGAGGTCGGGCTTGTGCGATTTCGCGTGCCATCGTTGTGGAAGAGCCTGCTGTTCGGCTCGCAGATCGCGGACGTCTATCTACAGCCGCACATCGGCGGCGATGTCGCGCTGTTGAAGGCGTTGCTCAAGGGCGTGGTCGAGACCGGCGCAATCGATGCGGAGTTCGTCCGCGATCACACAATGGGATGGGATGCCGTTCTTGCCGATCTGGCTGCGGCGCATTGGGACGACCTCGTGCGCGCCTCGGGCGTGCCGCGCTCGGAGATCGACGCGGCTGTCCGCGTGCTTGCCGCATCGAAGCGCGGGATCTTCCTCTGGGCCATGGGGCTGACGCATCACATGTTCGGCGTCGACAATATCTTCGCCCTGTGCAATCTCGCGCTCGCCCGCGGCTGGCTTGGCCGCAAGGGCTGCGGCCTTGTGCCGATCCGCGGTCATTCAAACGTACAAGGCGTCGGGTCGATGGGCGTGAGCCCGCAGTTGCGCGAGGCGTTCGCGAAGAACCTGGAGGCGCTCTATGGCATTACCGCAACCGGCGGAGGGCAGGATACATACTCGTCGATGACCGCCGCACACGAGGGACGCATAATCGTGGCATTCCTCCTCGGCGGCAATCTTTTCGCGAGCAATCCCGATCGCGCGTGGTCGGCCTCGGCGCTGCGCAAGATTCCGACGACTGTGTATGTCACGACGAAGCTGAACGAGGGACATGTCCACGGTCGCGGCCAGGTCACATTGATCCTGCCGGTATTGGCGCGTGACGAGGAGGGGCAGGCGACGACGCAGGAGTCGATGTTTAATTACGTGCGGCTCTCGGAAGGAGGCGTGCCGGCGATCAAAGGGGACTTGCGAAGCGAGGTGGAGGTGATCGCATCGCTCGCGGAGCGCATTCTACCGCCGGGGCGTTTCGACTGGTCCGCGATGCGCTCGCACAAGAAATTGCGCGAGGAGATCGCGCGTGCGGTGCCGGGCTTCAGCGCGATCGACCGGATCGAGGGCGATGGCGAGCTGCAGATCGAAGGACGCACGTTTCACGAGCCGCTGTTCCGCACGAGCGACGGGAAGGCGCATTTCCATCCGACGCCGGTGCCGGAGCGCGAGGCGAAGGACGGCGAGTTTCTTCTTATGACCATTCGCTCCGAGGGGCAGTTCAATACGGTGGTGTACGAAGAGGAGGACGTATACCGCGGCAATCGGCGCGACGTGGTGATGATGTCCAAGGAAGACGCGGACGCGCTGGGCGCCGGCGAAGAGGATCGCGTCATTGTGGAGACAGACGCTGGAAGCATGACGTTGCACGTGTCATTGGCCGAGATCCGGCCCGGAAACATTGCGGCCTATTATCCCGAGGCAAACGCATTGGTCCCGCGACGCGTTGACCCGCGGTCGAAGACGCCGGCGTTCAAGTCGGTGGTGGCGCGGGTAAGGAAGGCGTGATAATGCATTACCCGGTCAATTCCGTTTCCGGTAATGCGTCCGGTGCGGGCGGGCCGGCCCAGAGTTGGAGGGCGGCGCCGGCGGTGAGGGCGATGCCGGCAGCGAGGAAGTTGTTGCGGTCGAGCGATAAGAAGAGCGCGAGCGAGATCAATGTGCCGAGGATCGGGAGCCAGAGTCCCGGCGTTCTAAAGCCCTCGGAGATGCGGCGGAGGCGGGGGACGCCGGCGCATGTGAAGAGGTAGGTCGTGAGGCGCGCCACCGCGGAGAGCATGGCGAGCTTCGCGAAGGAGCCGGCGAGCGCGAGGACGAGCGCGGCGATGGTGTGAATCACGATGGCCACGGTCGGTGTGTGGAACCGTGCGTCGACGTGGCTGATCCAGCGCAGGCGCTTCCGGCCGAGCGAGAGCGCGTAGAGCATGCGCGATCCTTCGAGCACGGTGCCGGAGTTCGTGCCGGCAATCGACAGAAGCGCGCCCACGGTGATGATCAGCGTGGCGATCGGGCCGAGGATCGCGGCGCCGGCGTCGGCGATCGGCGTCTCCGTCTTCGAAAGGTCGGAGAGCGAGGCCATCGCGCCGAGCTGGGCGAGCACATAGATCGCCGCGATCGCCAGCGTGCCCGCGAGCAGCGCGCCCGGCAGGTCTTTCCTGGGGTTCTTGAACTCGCCCGCGGGAACGCCCATGTTCTCGAAGCCGGCGTATGCGAAGAGCATGAAGAGCGCCGCGCCGTTCCAATCCGTTTTTGGACCGGGAATCGTGAGCGAGGCGGGAATGGGATTGTGCTTGAAGGCGATCAGCGCGACGACGATGAAGCCGACCAGCGGAATCAATTTGCCGAACGTGAAGACATAGATCGATGCCGCGCCGTAACGCACGCCGACGAAGTGAATGGCGGCGAGGATGAGGAGTGATCCGACGATAATGGCGACTCGCCATTCGCCGATGCCGAGCGGCGGCCAGAGGCGCGCCAGCGAGACCACGAAGCCGTTCGACAGCGCCGCGAGCGAGCTTACGCGCGCAAGCCAGTTCATCCATCCGGTCTCGAATCCGACGAAATCGCCGAACGCGGTCTTGGCATACAGATACGCGCCGCCGGGCTCGGTGAAGTGGCTCGCCGCCTCGGCGAAGCAGAGGACGAGGATGAAGACGGGAACGGCGAAGATCAGCGGCGCCCAGAGCGAGAACGGTCCGAGGAGTTTGTAGGACTGGCTCGGCAGAAGAAACACGCCCGAGCCGATGACGGCATTGATGCACATGGCCACCAGTCCCCAGAAGCCGACGGTGCGGACGAGGGCGGGCGCGCTCTCGGGGGCGGTCATCGATGCGGCCTCGATGAGAATGCCGAATGTTGAATGTTGAATGTTGAATGTTGAATTGGTTCACGCGAAGGCGCGAAGAGGCGAAGCGGTGTGATTGTGAGCCGCGTAGAGGGACGTGGTTCTCGCAAGGAGATCCTTCGCCGCGCTTCACCCCTCCGGGGTTTCGCCGGCTCAGGATGACACAGCCGGCGTGAGTCACTAGAGGCTGCCTCTGCCCGGCCCAATTCAACATTCACCATTGAACATTCAACATTCAACATTCGGCTTCTCCTACCGCTGATAGCCCTTCCCTCGCAGCACTTTTCCCGGCAACTGAACAGTCATCGTCCCATCGCGCAGAACCGGGATGCCGTTGACGAGGACGTCGATCACGCCGTCGGAGAAGTGGTGTGGATCTTCGTAGGTGGCCACGTCGGCGATCTTCTGCGGATCGAAGACGACGATGTCGGCCTTCATGCCGGGGCGGAGGACGCCGCGATCGTAGAGGTGAGCGCGATCCGCGGCCTGTGAGGTGATCTTGCGGACGGCTTCCTCGATCGTGAAGAGATGCTCGTCGCGGCCGTAATGGCCGACGACGCGCGGAAAGGTGCCGTAGGCGCGGGGATGCGCACCGACGTTGCGCGCGCGCGCCGCCGGCGGGATCGAGCCGGAGTCGGCGCCGACGGAGACCCATGGCTGCTTCAGCGCGAAGCGAACGTCGTCCTCATTCATCGAGAAGAAGATGACGTTCGGCGATCCCGCGGACTCGCGGAAGAGCTTCATGAGCGCATCCTCCGGCGGGAGTCCCATCTCTTTGGCGATATCTTCGATGAACTTCTTGTCGTACTGCGAGAGGTCGGGGTTTGGGATGCGCGCGACGTAGATGCCGCGGTCGCCGCGTTTGGCGACCTGCGCGCGCAAGGCCTCGGCGATCTTCGCGCGCTGCTCGGGATCGTCGAGGCGCTTCTTGAACTCGTCGTAGCTCCCTTCGAGCGCCCAGGCGGGAGCGAGCGTGCTGAGTGAAGTCGAGGAGGCGACGTAGGGATAGACGTTCGCGGCGGCATCGAGGCCGGCCGCGCGCGCCTCTTCGATGCGCTCGATGACATGCGGCATTCGTCCCCAGTTCGCGCGGCCACCGACTTTGAGGTGCCAGATGTTGACTGGAATCCCGGCCTCGCGGCCGATGCGGAAGGCCTCGTCGAGGGCGTCGTCGATGTGATCGCCTTCGTCGCGGATGTGCGTGAAGTAGACGCCGTCGTACTTCGCGGCGACGCGGGCGAGGTTGATGATCTCGTCGGTCTTGGAGAAGACGGCGGGGATGTAGATGAGCGACGTGGATAGGCCGATGGCGCCCTCGCGCATGGCCTGATCGACGATGCGCTCCATCTCGGCCATCTCCGAGGCGGTGGGATCGCGGTTGATGTCGCCGATGACCATCTCGCGCGGATTCGAGGCCCCGACGAGGAACGCGAAGTTCACGGCGGTGCCGTTCTTCTCGAGGACGGCGAAGTACTCGCCGAGGGTTTGCCAGCGGCGCGGTCCGGTGGGACCGTCCTCGCCGCCGTTCGCTTTGATCGGGCCAGGTGAATGCCCCTCGCCTGTGACCTCGGTGGTCACGCCCTGGCGTACCTTCCCTTCGAGATGCGGATCGGCGAAGACCGCGGACTGCGATTGTCCGAGGAGATCGATGAAGCCGGGCGCGACGATTTGATCGCGGGCGTCGATGGTCGCGGCCGCGGTCGTGGCGCGGAGATCGCCGATGGAGACGATCGTATCGCCGCGCACGCCGAGGTCGGCGCGGAACCACGGCGCGCCGGTGCCATCGAGAATGCGCCCGTTCGTGATCTTGAGATCGAACGTTGGTTTCATCGGTGTCGGTTGGGTGGTGGCACAGGCGAAGGAGAAGAGGGCGAGGAGGGAGGCGAGGATCATGGAGCGCGGCCGTCCCGGCTGCAACCGCGGGGCGTCCCCGCCTCGCGGTGGTACTCGCGAGAATCCCGCCCACTCGCAAATGTGAGGATGACGGCAAGTCAGTCTCTCTGCACCCGCAGCATGCGCCGTTTCAAAGTGGCGGTTTGCGAGAGGCCTCGTCCTCGCGAGTGG
>DASQGS010000369.1:0-1807 GCA_035632455.1 Thermoanaerobaculia bacterium
GGTCTGCACGCCGTTGCGCTGAAGAGTGATGAGTTGGTCGTGATAGTCGATCGTTACCGCGCGATCGCCCCACAGATCCGCGCCGAGGATGGCGTCCGCGGCGGGGCGGATCGCAAGCATCGCCGGGTCGAAATCCAGCGAGTCGCGTTGATCGAGGGCCAGCACGTGGCGCTCTTGGCCGTGCGTGCCGGCGAATTCCGTGTCAATCACGCTTCGTGGCAGGGCCGAGCCGAAAAGGTAGAGGCCGCTACGCCCGTCGATCGTGATCGAGGGGAGGCGGAGGAAGTTGTTGTCGATCACGAACGAGAAGTTCACTTCATCGCCGCGTGGAATGCCTCGCCATGGCGTGCCCGCGCAGGAGACCATCGCGATCCCGACAATCGTGCCTGTGATTCTTGCTCTGGCAACCCTTTTCGATAACATAGCTAACCTTGCCTGCGCCTCACGCGCGGCAACCTCGATGCCGAAGGCTCCTCGGCCCGCTCGGCTGACCACCACTGGAGGACACGATTCCCATGCTCACCGAATTCAAGAACGAGCCGCTCACGGACTTTAGCAAACCCGAGAACCAGGAGGCCATGAAAGCAGCACTGGCGAAGGTCGGGGCGGAGCTCGGCCGCGAGTATCCGCTCGTGATCGGAGGCCGGCGTATCACCGGCCTCGAGACGTCGGATTCCCTCAATCCGTCGCACAAGAGCCAGGTCGTAGGCAGGTTTCAGAAGGGCACGAAAGCGCACGTCGAGCAAGCCGTCGAGGCCGCGTACGAAGCCTTCGCCGGTTGGAAACGCCAGCCGGTCGAGATTCGCGCCGGGCTGCTGCTGAAGACCGCGGCACTGCTCCGCGAGCGGAAGCACGAGTTCTCGGCGACGATGATCTACGAAGTCGGCAAGACCTGGCCGGAGGCGGACGCCGACACCGCAGAGGCCATCGACTTCTGCGAGTTCTACGCCCGTGAGGCCTACCGCTACGGCGGCGAGCAGCCGATCACGAAGATCGAGGGCGAGGACAACGACCTCGTCTACGTTCCCCTCGGCGTTGGCGCGGTCATCCCGCCATGGAACTTCCCGCTGGCCATCATGGCCGGCATGACCGTCGCGGCGGTCACGACCGGCAACACCGTCGTCCTCAAGCCCTCGTCCGACTCACCGTGGATCGCCTACCGCTTCTTCGCGCTTCTCGAGGAAGCCGGCCTCCCGCCCGGGGTCGTCAACTTCATGACCTTCTCCGGCGGTCAGGTCGGCGACACCCTGATCGCGCACCCGAAGATTCGCTTCGTCGCATTCACCGGATCGAAGGAAGTCGGCCTTCACATCAACGAAGAGGCGGCGAAGACGCCGAAGCAGCAGCTCTGGATCAAGCGCGTCATCGCGGAGATGGGCGGCAAGGATGCCATCATCGTCGATCGCGAGACCTCCGACCTCGATGCCGCGGCAACCGCGGTCGTGGCCTCGGCGTTCGGTTTCCAGGGACAGAAATGCTCGGCCTGCTCGCGCCTCATCGTCGACGCGGCGATCTACGATCGGTTCATGCCGCTGGTCGTGGGGAAGACCAAGAAGCTCGCCATGGGCAGCGCCGAGAGCGCGCAGTCGCAGATCGGCCCGGTTGTGAACGCCTCGGCGATGCGCAAGATCAAGGAGTACATCGACGCCGGCGCGAAAGACGGCGAGGTCCTCGCCGGCGGCAACGTACACGCCGAGGAGGGATTCTTCATCGAGCCGACCGTCATCGGCCCGGTCGATTCGAAGTCGACGATCGCCCAGGAAGAGATCTTCGGCCCGGTCCTCGCGGTGATGAAGGCGAAGGACTT
>DASQGS010000370.1:0-3506 GCA_035632455.1 Thermoanaerobaculia bacterium
CCGCCCTGCAATTGAATAGGGCTGTCGTTGGCCCAGAAATGGGCCAAGGAGCCGGACACCCCGATCGCCGCCGGTATGGAGGTGCTGTTGTAAGCAAGCGGAAACGCTGACCGAATGCCAGGAGCGATGTCCTTGACCAAGTGCGTGCCGGCCAGGGTTCCGTCAGTAATCCACAGTTCGCGGCCTTCCGCTCCGTTCGTGGCGATGAAAAGCAACTTGTCGCCGAAGCGCGTAAAGCTCGCGGGATTGGAATCCGACGTCGCGCCGCTCATCAGGTCGGCGACCAGATGGGCTGTACCGCCGTGAACGACGATCGGACAGGAGATCAGAAGGCATGCGAACAGCGCAATCGTGAAGGTTTTCATTTTGGATGAGCTCTCGCGTGGAACGCCGCGGAGATCATGGCACATCGGATCGGACGCCGAAAGCACCTGAGGCGCTGTCAGATCGCATTCGGTCACATGCAAAGATGATCCCGGCACAGCGCCTCGCCGTTGGAGGCTTGCGAGGTTCCCACCGCTACAATCGCATTCATGCTCCCTCCGATCGCTCGCGGCCTCGCGCTCTTCCTCGGCGTCTTCACGCTTCTCAACATCGCCGGCGACCTCAGCGGGCAGGCGTTCGATACGAACCTCTGGTGGATCGACCTCTGGCCGATTCCGCCGTTTGCGGCGCGATTTCTGCTGGTGGTTTTCGCGCTGGCCGCGATCGGATCGGGCCTCGTGCGCCAGCCGCGCGCCTGGCAGGGGAAGATGGAGATGGCGGTGTTCGCTGGCTTTCTCCTGGCCGGTGTCTTCGATTCGATCCGTTACTTCGTGGTCCTTGCGCGCGGTGAGGTGCGGAGCAGCCTTCCCATTCCTGTCTCGCTGCTTGTGACCATCGCGCTGGCAGCGATTCTCGCTGGCCGCCTTCGCCTCCCATCGGGCGAGCCGGACCGCGAACGCGAGCGCAAGATCGTCGCAGCAACGGTCGCTGTATCGGCTCTGGTCTTTCCGCTGGCGCAGATCACGCTGTACGGACTGACGGACTACAGCCGCCCGGCCGATCTGATCGTCGCCTTCGGCGCACACGCATACGCGGACGGCACCTGCTCGGATGCGCTTGCGGATCGCGTGAAAACGGCGTGCCGCCTGTACAAAGCCGGGCTCGCTCCGCGGCTTTTATTCTCCGGAGGGCCAGGCGCGGGCGCCGTCGACGAGCCTGAGGCCATGCGACGGCTCGCCATGAAACTCGGTGTCCCTGATTCGGCGATTATGAAGGACTCGAACGGCCTCAACACGGAATCGACCGCGCGCAATACGGCAGCGGCTACATCGGGACAGCGATTGCGCATCCTCGCGGTGAGCCACTTCTATCACCTGCCTCGGGTGAAGATGACGTTCCATCGCTATGGCATGGAGGTCTACACGGTCCCGAGCGAGAACAGCCTCCGCGGCGTCCTCCCCTGGCTCATCGCACGCGAGGAAGCGGCATTTTGGAGCTACTACCTGCGGCGATTTCGTAGGTGAAGAGCACGGCGACGAACAAGGAACGACGCGAGTTCGCGAAGAGAGTTCTTCGCAAGTCTGTGTCATTCCAATTCCTCTTCGTCGGCCCATCGCGCCGTTCCCTTGCTAAGGATGACACCAACGCCTTGGCTTCCCCCGTGACGGCCCAGCGCGGCTGGGCCCTACAAGATTCCGTTCAGAATGATCTCCGCCAACCGCAACAGCGCCTCGAAATCATCGAGTGGCTTGCGGATCGCCACGCAGCGATCCGCGGTCAGCTCGGGCGGCGGATCGCCGGCGGTGAGAAACACGACCGGTAGGCCCGGCATCTGGCGGCGGATCTCGCGGAAGATCTCTACGGCTCGGAGATTCGGCAGATCGAAATCGATGACAACAGCCGACGGCACTAATCTACAGATCGTAGCCGCGGCGGCCGAATCCGGCTCCACAAGAGAGGAATCCATCTCGATCAGGCGGAAAAACGTGTGCAGCATCTCGCCGCCGGCCCGATCTCCATCGACGATCGCCACCCGGTGTGTTGCTTGCCAGGTGAGCGGCGCGGTATGCTCGGATGGAGTCCGGAATGATGGCTCGACGGACATGGCCGCAATCACTCCTCCCCTTCGAGATCGAACAGATCGGCAGCATGCACGGGCACGCGCGACAGGCGGCGGCACGCCGAGACGATCGCCGCGATGCAGCGCCGCGTCGGCTCCATCCTTCCCATTCGAATGCGCAGCAGGTGCTGGCGGCTGTATCCCGACTCGCGGGCGAGATGGGCCGGCTTGATTCCGCGGCTCTTCAGGAACGTTTCCAGTCGGGTGGTCATGTGCAGTATATTGCATCTTAATGCCGGGCAGGATAGATGTCAAGACACAGCCGAGGAATTCCTCGGTCCCTCCCTCCCGCCCTTCACTCCTCCCGGATACTGCGCAGGATCGGTAACACGCCTCGCCGCTCTCCACTCCTTGCAGAATTCAGACTCATAAGGGTTCCCACCGGCCGGCCTCCATAAATTTATGAATCTACAGGGGGTGGATTTCGGGGCTGGCATCACACCTCTGTGGGAGAGTACGTCTGCGATGCTAAGGCGAGACAAGCAGATCCGGCACTTCAGGAGCCGCGGCGACCCTGAAGCGGCCCGTCAGCGGCCTTCCGCCGAGGCTCCATCAGGCGCCGGAAACCTCGGCGCCGTTCCATCCGAGGTTCAGAGTTGCTTCCATTTGCCTTTGCTAGTAACGTATAAGTTCCCTTGTATGCTCGGCGAGACCGTCAAAGCCACACGAATCCGGAAGGGACTCACCCAGGCCAAGCTGGCCCGCCTGGCCAACGTGAGCCGCCGTCATCTCGCCGCGCTGGAGAAGGGCGCGAACATCTCGGTCCTGGTTCTTCGCAAGGTGGCCTCGGTGCTCGATCTCTCGGAGATCGACCTCGGCGGCGTGCGTCTCGTCGGCGCGAATCGGAACAGCGGCAACGTCAACATCGCCGTGCTCGCCGACACGATCCGCGAGGCTCAGTCCGGAACGCTCGAGACCGAGGCCTTGCTGACGAAGGCACAGGACCTCCTGACCGGCGGAGAGACGGCGGTGCCGCAACCCGCCCGCGGGGGTGCGGGAAAACCGGTGGTCCGCTTCCCGACAACGCTCGTGCAGCGCATCCCTCCGCAAGGAGCGACAGCGCGAGTGGCGGAGGACGGTGGTGACGTCGAGATCCCGATCGCGGCCGACATCCGGCAGGGAGAGCCCGCGGACGAGACGGTCAAAGGACAACTCGTTGTCGTACCGGCCGCGTCAGTCGGCAAGGGCGAGATGCTCTTCCGAGCGCGCGGCGATGACCTCGCGCCCTGGCAGATCGAAGACGGCGACATCCTCGTCGTCGAGCTCCGCCGCGGCGGCAAAGCGACGACGGGCGAGCTCGTCATCGGCACGAGCGGCGATCGCCTCTACATCGGCCGCTGGTTCCAGAAGCAGGGCAAGCGGGCCATCGTCTCGGACGGCCTCGCGGAAGTCGCCAGCCATC
>DASQGS010000371.1:0-7956 GCA_035632455.1 Thermoanaerobaculia bacterium
AACAGGGCCGAGGATTGGAAAAGCCCTCTCCCACCGGGAGAGTGTGCGGCGCGAAGCGCGGGTGAGGGGACCCCGCGCGGAGCGCGCAGTCAAAGCGATGACGATCTGGCGTCGACCATGCCGCCGAAAGGCCTGCCGCCCGCTTCGCGGGCTTCACAAAGTTTGTCGCGATACCGCAGACCCCCGGCTGAAGCCGTGGGCTAAATCCTTTCGCCGCCTCCGGCGGCTTTCCTCGGCTTCGCCGCAGTCCGCCGCACCACTCCGATCATCCGACCGAATCAATTAGAATCGCGAAACGGCAAACGACCGCCGATACGCCATGTCGCGAAGAACAATCGCTCTTGTAGTCGCGCTTTTCCTCCTCTTCTGCCATGCCGGGCCGCCACAACGCCGCGCCGTCACGCCGGGCAACGAAGCGTTGCTCGACGATGTGGAGCGGCGCAGTTTTCACTATTTCTGGGACCTCGCCGATCCCCAGACCCAGTTGATTCCTGACCGCGCTCCGACACCATCGTTCTCGAGCATCGCCGCCGTCGGCTTCGGTCTTACGGCTTATGGCATTGGCGCCGAGCGAGGCTACGTCACGCGGGAGGCGGCCGCGCAGCGCACGCTGGCAACGCTCCGCTCGCTGTTGGCCATGCGCCAAGGTCCGGAGCGCGCAGGTATCTCGGGCTACAAAGGTTTCTTCTATCATTTCCTCGACATGCACAGCGCCGCGCGGTTTCAGACGGTGGAGCTTTCGACTGTCGACACGGCGCTCCTCGTCGCAGGCGCTCTGTTCAGTCAGTCCTATTTTGACCGCGACAATCCGGACGAGATCGCGATCCGTTCAGCGGCCGAGCAGTTGTACGAGCGAGTGGAATGGACGTGGGAACAGCCTCGCGCCCCTTCCATCAGCATGGGCTGGACTCCCGAGGAGGGGTTCCACACTTATGACTGGCGAGGCTACAACGAGGCCATGATCGTGATCATCCTCGCGCTTGGCTCGCCGACCCATCCGGTCGATGCCAGCGCGTGGAAGGAATACACGAAGACGGATCGATGGGGCGAGCTCTACGGGCAATCCCACATCTTGTTCGCCCCGCTCTTCGGACATCAGTATTCGCATGTCTGGATCGATTTCCGCGGCATTCAGGACGACGTCATGCGCGCGCACGGCGTCGACTACTTCGAGAATTCCCGCCGGGCCACGCTGGCGCAGCACGCCTACGCCGTCGACAATCCGATGCATTGGCGCGACTATGGCGAGACAGTGTGGGGACTCTCGGCGTGCGACGGCCCGATGGATGCGACCATCACAATCGATGGCCGGCAGCGAACGTTTCATTCGTACACCGCCCGTGGCGCGACCCGCGACGACATTCGCGACGACGGAACAATCGCGCCGTCCGCTGCCGCGTCGTCGATCGCTTTCACGCCGGAGCTGTCGATCGCCGCAATCCGCGAGATGAGCCGTCGCGGCGGAGCGAATCTCTATTCGACGTACGGATTCCTCGATGCCTTCAATCCCACGCTGCGGACAAACGAGCAGCTCAAGCACGGCCGCGTGGTTCCGGGCCTTGGATGGTTCGACGTCGATTACCTTGGCATTGACGAGGGTCCTATTGTGGCCATGATCGAGAATTATCGGAGCGGACTGGTGTGGAAGGCGATGCGCAGAAACCCGCACATCATCCGAGGCCTCAAGCGCGCAGGCTTCACCGGAGGTTGGCTGGAGCAGGCAAAATGAGCGCACAGCGAGATGACCCGCGCATACCGGAGCCGCTGCTCCATTGTGCCGCCGGCATGTCGCGCCCACTCCTTATTGTCATCGCCGCGTTGTTCTTGCTCACGTCATGCGCTGCCAAGCGCGAAACGCGTGAGCGCGTCGAGTTCTGGGGCCTCGGCAGTGAGGGAGAAGTCGTTGCCGACTTGATCCCGGAGTTCGAGCGGCGCAACCCGGGCATTCACATAATCGTGCAGCAGATTCCGTGGTCCGCCGCGCACGAGAAGTTGCTGACCGCGTATGTCGGCGATGCCACACCCGACGTGGCGCAGATGGGGAACACATGGATTCCGGAGTTCGTCTCCATGCGAGCCCTCGACGACCTGACCCCATTCGCGGCGCGCTCGACGGCCATTGTCCCAGGCGACTATTTTGCCGGCGTGTGGGCGACGAACGTGGTGGACGGCAAGCTGTATGGCATCCCGTGGTATGTCGACACGCGCGTTCTCTTCTATCGCAGCGATATTCTGGCCGCGGCAGGTTTTCCACATGGACCTCGCACCTGGGCGGAGTGGCGCGAGGCCATGAACCGGATCAAGAGCCGGCACCTGAGCCGCTGGGCCATCCTTCTGCCGACGAACGAGTACGAGCCGATGGTCATGCTCGCTCTGACGAACGGCTCCACGCTGCTCAATCCCTCGGGCACGGGCGGCGCATTCCGCCAACCTCCATTCGCGGAGGCCTTCGCATATTACGTCGACATCTTTCGCAGCGGTTTCGCTCCGGCAGTCAGCAACAGCCAGGTTGTGAACCTCTATCAGCAGTTCGCGCAAGGCGACTTCGCCATGTACATCACCGGCCCCTGGAACGTCGGCGAGTTCCGGCGCCGCCTGCCGCCGGCGATGCAGGACAAATGGGCGACCGCGCCGCTGCCCGCGCGCGACGGACGGGCCACTACCGGCATTTCCATGGCCGGTGGCGCGAGCCTCGTGATCTTCCAGGGGTCGCCTCACAAGGCTGCGGCGCGAGCATTTATCGAGTTCCTCTCCGAGCCGGCACAGCAAGTCCGATTTTTCGAATTGACCGGAGATCTCCCGACGCGGCGAAGCGCCTGGACCGCACCGGCCCTGGCGGCGGACACGCATTTCCCGGCATTCCGCCAGCAGCTCGAGCATGTCGAGCCGCTGCCTCGGGTACCGGAATGGGAGCAAATCGCCGCGGCCATTTTCGACCGCGGCGAGGCCGCCGCGCGCGGAGCAGCGAGCGTGCAGACGGCGTTGGCCGATCTCGACCACAAGGCTGACCAGTTGCTCGAGAAACGACGCTGGATGTTGTCCCGCAAACGATGAGATCCGAGGCTCGTGCCGCACTGCTCTTTCTGGCACCGGCCATGGTGCTCCTGATCGTCTTCTTCTTCGCACCGGTGATCGCCGGCTTCGCGCTGAGCCTGACCGACTTCGATCTCTACTCGATCGGCGACATCCACAATCTCCGGTTCATTGCCTTCCGCAATTATCGCGAGCTGCTGGGAAGCAGCATCTTCTGGACGGCATTCACGAATACGCTCTACTTCTCGCTCGTCGGCGGACCGCTGACCGTGGTGGTCTCCCTCGCGGCAGCGCTTCTGGTCAATGCCAAGCTGACGCGCTACAAGTCGCTGTTCCGCACCGTCTACTTCGCGCCGGTCGTGACCACGCTCGTGGCCGTGTCCATCGTCTTCCTTTATCTCTACCATCCGCGGTTCGGCATGCTCAATCGCGCGCTGGCTCTCGCCGGCATTCCGGGAGTCGATTGGCTGGGAGATCCGCGCTGGGCCATGTTGTCCATCATTCTGCTCGCCGTCTGGAAGGGCTTCGGCTACACGATGATCATCTTCATCGCCGGCCTGCAGAACATCCCCGAAGAGCTCTACGAGGCCGCACGGATCGACGGAGCCGGTCCGTGGCGCCAGTTCCGTCACGTCACCGTTCCGTCGCTTGGACCGACGTTCCTTTTCGTCGGCATCGTCACGGCGATCGGGCAGTTGCAGATCTTCGCCGAGCCCTACGTCATGACTCGCGGCGGTCCGCTCAACAAGACGCTCACCGCGGTCATGCTCATGTACGAGCAGGGATTCCGTTGGTGGCGCATGGGCTATGCCGCGGCAATCGCCTTCATTCTGTTCGTGGTCATCGGTCTGGCCACCGTCCTGCAGATGCGGCTGCAACGGGAGCGACGATGAGCCGGCGCACGACGTCGATCCTGATTCACGCTTCGCTGATCGCCGGCGGATTGATCACCTTGTTTCCGCTCTTCTGGATGCTCTCGGCGTCGTTCATGACCAGCGGCGAGGCCACGACCTTCCCGCCGCATCTCGTGCCGCACGCCGCGACGCTCGAGCAATACCGGCAGCTTCTCGTCCGGCTGGATCTCGGCCGTGCGTTTTTCAGCAGCGCCGTCGTCGCGGTCACGGTCACGATCTTCTCGGTGCTCTTCAGCTCGATGGCCGGATACGCGTTCGCAAAGCTCCGCTTTCGCGGGCGGGAGCGGGCGTTCGGCTTTCTTCTCATCGCCCTGGTCATCCCTCCGCAGGTGGGCATGCTTCCGCTCTTCCTGCTGATGAAGACGCTGCACCTAGTCAACACCTATTGGGGAGCGATCATCCCGTCGCTGGCGACGGTCTTCGGCATCTTCCTGATCCGCCAGTTCATGCTTTCGATCCCGTACGAAGTGATCGAGGCGGCGCGCATCGACGGCGCGAGCGAGCTGAGGATCTACTGGTCCGTCGTTCTCCCGCTGGCGCGTCCGATCCTGGCCACGCTGGCGACGTTCATGTTCATGTCGACGTGGAACGACTTCATGTGGCCGCTCATCATCCTCTCCGATAAGTCGCACTACACGCTGCCGGTGTCGATCGCGAACCTCGTCGGAGAGCACGTGCTGGACGTCGAGCTGATGATGGCCGGCTCAGTCCTGACCGTGCTGCCGGTGCTCCTGCTCTTCGTCGTGTTGCAGCGCTATTACATCGCCGGGCTGATGGCCGGAAGCGTGAAGGGATGATTCTCGTGCGGCCGATCGTGTGGCTCATCGCTGCACTCGCTCTCGTTGCAAACTCCGCGCTCGCCGGACCTCCGGAGAGGGCGATGGTCATCGACGACTTCGAGACGACTGCCGCCTGGTCGCCGCACCCGAGCGACGGAGTCGCGCTGGCCATCGATGTGGCGGTGGCACCTGGCAGGCGGGCCATGCAGCTCGGCTTCGATTTCAACGGGCATGCCGGTTATGCGATCGCCCGGCGCAACGTGGACATCGACCTTCCGGAGAACTTCGAATTCACGTTCTGGATGTGCGCCGAGGCGCCGGTGAACAATCTCGAGGTCAAGCTCATCGACTCCTCCGGCGAAAACGTCTGGTGGGTGAACCGGCGCGATTTCGAGTTTCCGCGCCAATGGACCGAGATCGCCGTGAAGAAGCGGCAGATCTCGTTCGCCTGGGGGCCGCTCGGAGGCGGCGAGCCGCACCACGTCGCTGCGATCGAGATCGTCGTCACGGCTGGAACCGGAGGGAAAGGTCGCGTCTGGATCTCCGACCTCTCCCTGATCCCGCTTCCGCCGCCACAGACCGGCGCCGTGACCCACGGTCCATGGCGTGCTCCTGATGGTGCCCAACAACTGACGATGGACCTCGGCGTGCTGCGCGAGATCGGAGGATTGCGCATCCGATGGGACGGAGCGGACTTCGCACGCGATTTGGCCGTGGAGCTGTCGCGCGACGGCGAGCATTTCACGAGCGTCCGATCCATCGCAGACATCGGGGAGCACGCGCGCCGGACCGAGCTCATCTACCTGCCCGACGAAGAGGCGAAGACCGTCCGTCTCTCGCTGAAGAAGGGCAGCCGCGGCCGCGGCTACGCCATGGAATCGATCGAGATCGAGCCAGTCGATTGGGCGCCCACGCCGAACGACTTCTTCTCGATCGTGGCGAAGGCTTCGCTGCCGGGCCACTATCCGCGCTATCTCCTCGGACAGCAGAGCTACTGGACCGTCGCCGGCGCGGATGGCGCGGGCGCAATCGCGCTCCTCGGCGAAGATGGCGCGGTCGAGCCGTTCAAAGGAGGTTTCTCGATCGAGCCGTTCCTGCGAATCGACGGCGGCGCGATGATCACCTGGAGCGACGTCGAGCCGCGCCAATCGCTCGCCGGGGGCGATCTTCCGATTCCGTCAGTGGAGTGGCGCGCGAACGGTGTCGCGCTGCTCGTGACTGCCGCGGTCACTGACAGCTCGACGCTCTTGCTCCGCTATCGCCTGCACAGCGATCGCGCGGTGAAGGTCGCCCTGTTTCTCGCGATCCGTCCGTTTCAGGTCAATCCCTCGACGCAGTTCCTGAACACGACCGGCGGCGTCTCGCCGATTCACGAGATCTCGTTCGACGGAAAAAGCGCGATCGTCAATGGCACGAGACGCGTCGACGTGCATGCAACTCCGGCCCGTTTCGCTGCGGCAACTTTCGATCAAGGGAACGTCGTCGACTTCCTGAATGACGGTTTGCCTAGCGCGGAACGCGCCTCCGACTCATTCGGCTATGCCTCGGGGGCGATCGAGTACCCATTGTCGATCGAGGCTGGCGAAACGAAGGAGATCGATCTCAGCGTACCTCTCGAGCAGGAATCGCACGCGGTCGCGGACATTCCGGCAGCCATCCGGAAGGTCGAGGAACAGTGGCACGAGAAACTCCACCGCGTGGCCATCGAGGTCCCCGGCGCGCCGCAGATCGCACAGACGATCCGGACGAACCTCGCCTACATGCTGATCCAGCGCCACAGCGCGGCGATCGAGCCGGGATCGCGCTCGTATGATCGGGCCTGGATCCGCGACGGGTCGCTCATCGCCTCCGTGCTGCTGCGTCTCGGGCATCCCGGCGAGGCGAAGGCATTCGCGGAGTGGTTCGCCGCCCGACAGTTCGACGATGGAAAAGTCCCGTGCTGCGTCGATCGCCGAGGAGCCGATCCGGTTCCTGAAAACGACAGCCACGGCGAGCTGATCTTCCTCCTCGCGGAGATCTACCGCACCACGCACGACCTCGATTTTGTGCGCCGGCTTTGGCCGCATGTCGACGCCGCGGCGCGCTACATCCAGAAACTCCGAGGCGAGAATCACGGCCCGTTCGAAGGACTGGTCACCGAATCCATCAGCCACGAGGGCTACTCCGCGAAGCCCGTGCACTCGTACTGGGACGACGTCTTCGCGCTCAAGGGTCTCGACGACGCCGCATACCTCGCGGCGGCGCTGGGCCTCGATTCGCGCGGACGCGAGCTCGCTGCGCAGGCTGCGACGTTGCGCCTGGATCTGCAGGCGTCGATGCGGCGCACGATCGACGCGCATCATCTCGACTACATTCCCGCGTCCGCGGAGCTGGGCGACCTCGATCCCACGTCGACAGCGATCGCCATCTCGCCGCTCGGACTGCTGTCGATTCTTCCTTCGACTGAGCTCCGGAGAACCTACGATCGCCACTTCGAGTCGTTGGCCAAACCGCGAGACGCGTACACGCCATACGAGATGCGCATCATCGGAGCGCTCATCCGCATGGGCGATCGTGAGCGCGCGCTGGTGCTCGTGGATCGCTTCCTGCGAGACCGGCGTCCTGCGGCGTGGAACGAATGGGCCGAGGTCGTCGGAACCGATTCCAGAAAACCGCGGTTCATCGGAGACATGCCGCACTCCTGGATCGCCTCGGATTTCATCCGCTCGATCCTCGACGCCTTTGCCTTCGACCGCGAGGACGGCGCCCTTGTCGTAGGCGCAGGCGTCCCGCGGCGGTGGATCGAAGGCGGCGAGTTGCACATCGGACCGCTGGCGACCTACAGCGGACCGATCGACATCCGGATGCGGGCCATGCCCGATCGAATCGAGATCGACCTGTCCGGCGAGGCCCGCCCGGAGCGGATCATCGTCCGCTCGCCGGACACCCGCCCGATCCGCCGAGCCTTCGTCGACGGAATCGAGATTCCGCACAACGGCGCGGAGGTCACAGTTGCGCGTTTACCCGTGCAGGTCGTGATGGAGTATTGAAAGTGACCGAGCCCGCGAATTGGAGTTTGGACATTCTGAAGGCAAAGTCGCTAGCGGCCGCAGCGCCGAAGGCGCGCCAGAGCTGAAGCCCAGGGCGTGAGCCCTGGGTTTGCGGCGTACGATCATTTCGATGAGCCCCGATAGGGGCGAAAGAGAAGTCTGCGACAAGGGAGAGGCGTATGTCGTACACGAGTCTGTTAA
>DASQGS010000372.1:0-12809 GCA_035632455.1 Thermoanaerobaculia bacterium
TAAATGGCGTAGCATCGAGCTGCTCGGATCGATCAACAAGGAAAATTTGGGGGAAGCTCATGCGCTTGAATCGTCTTGCGGTTCTTTCGGTTGCCCTTCTGTTCATCGCACTCGCACTCGACGCCCAGCAGCTCGAGATTCACTACATCGACGTCGGTTGGGGCGGCTCGGTTTTGCTGCGCGGGCCGGACGGGACCACCGTTCTGATGGAGGCCGGAAACACAGGGATGGGAACGCAGTACGTCGTTCCTTATCTGAAATCGATCGGGATTCAGCCCGCCAACGGTCTCGACTACATCATCGGCGGCCATCAGCATTGCGATCACATCGGCGGCCTCGATGAGGTGATCAACGCCGGCTACAACGTCCACATCAAGCAGTACTACAACGGCTCGAGCTATTCCTCCTCGTGCGCGGACGGCTGGAACGCGGCCGCGGCTACGACGACCGCGGGCGTGCCGGTGGCGATGCCGGTCGGGACGGTGATCCAGCTCGGGAACGGCGCGAAGCTGACGTGTATTGCGCGGAACGGCTCGGTCATCGGCGGCGCTTCGATTCCAGTCACCGACGAGAACGATCGCTCCATCGCGCTGCTCATCCAATACCACGGGTTCGACTACCTCTGGGCCAGCGACCTCGGCGGAGGGCCGGACAGTTGCACCGGCCGTTCGACTACGCAGCTCGACGTCGAGACCTCCGTCATCAACGCCATCTCGCCCGGCGGCGCCGCGCCGATGATCAGTGCCGGCGGCATCGACCTGCTGCACGTGAATCATCACGGCAGCGAGAGCAGCACGAATCCGACGTACTTCAACATGGCCAATCCGGCCGTTGCCATCATCGGCGTCGGCGCGGGCGAGAGCGCGGGATGGGATCTGCCGCGCATCGACGTGGTCGAGCACGTTCTGCTCGGGCAATCGAGCTCGTGCGTCACGGCGCCGCCGACGTTTGTGTTGCAGACCGAGGAGGGGAACCCGACCGGATCGCTCACCAGCTTCGCAGGTTACTGCGTCGGCAACATCAAGGTCACCACGGACGGTCTGAACATTTTCACGGTGTCGGCCGACGGTGCCGTGCATCAAGGGCCGAACGAGCTGGCGGCCTCGGGCCTGCCGCGAAGCTTCACAATCGACGATTCATCAGGCGACACGACGCCTCCGACGACCTCGATCACCGCGCCGGCGAACGGGGCTGTGGTGTCGGGCACGACGTCGGTCACGGCCTCGGCATCCGACAACGTCGGCGTGACGAAGGTCGAGTTCTACCTCGACGGCGCTTTGCAGAGCACCGACACGACCTCGCCGTACTCCTGGAGCTGGGACACGACGACCTCGTCGAGCGGCTCGCACTCGCTGACATCGAAGGCCTATGACGCCGCAGGCAACATCGGCACGTCCACCGCCGTCGGCGTGACCGTGAGCAACGACGCGCAGGCTCCCACAACCTCGATCACCGCGCCGTTGAACGGCGCGACGGTGGTCGGAACAACGAGCGTCACAGCCTCGGCGTCCGACAACGTCGGCGTGACGAAGGTCGAGTTCTACCTCGACGGCGCGCTCAAGTCGACGGACACTACCTCGCCCTACTCCTGGAGCTGGGACACGACCACGGCGTCGAACGGCTCGCACTCGTTGACGTCGAAAGCCTATGACGCGGTTGGCAACGTCGGGACATCGACGGCGGTCAACGTGACGGTGAACAACCCCACCGGCACCGACATCTCCGGCTGGGTGCTGACCCAGGCCAACGCCACGATCAACTACACGATTCCGGCGGGCACGGTGATTCCCGCGAACGGCTACGTGATCATCGCCCGCAATGCGACAAAGAGCGCGTTCCAGACCTTTTGGGGCGTGACTCTCGCGTCGAACGTTGTCTACATCAACACCGGCAACACCTGCCCGCAGATCAACGGCAGCGAGAACTACACGCTGAAGAATGCCGGTGGCACGATCATCGACGGGCCGACGATCTCGATGAGCTCTTCGGGACTGCAGAACATCGCGCGCAAAGATCCCTGCCTCGCCGCGAACCTGACATCGAGCTGGAACGTCGGAGCGACCACAGCCGCCACGCCCGGCACGGGCGCCGGCGCCGGCTGCGGCCACGGACTCGTGATCAACGAGTTCGCCGATGCCACAGGGACAGGAAATTACGTTTACGAGTTTGTGGAACTGCACAACGATCGGTAGAAATCGTGACGAACTCTGCCAGTGGCCGAACTTTTCAAGTTCGGCCCTGGCACTCGGCAGGATGTCCGCGAAGAACATCCGAGCTCCAGCGCGGAGTCTTCCAGATTCGCCAAGGGTGGGAGGCAATGGCTTTGAGTCTGCCGAGCTCCTTGGCCGAACATGAAATGAAATGTTCGGCCACCGCGCTACCATTGACTCTCGCCCTCTCCGGACCTATGTTGAGGGCTCCACACTCGCCGCGATCGGAGACGCTCCGGTCCGCGTTGCGCATTTGTCGCTCTCCCTCACAGATCAGGTCATGTTCAAATCGAGTGGAGCTGTCGTTGTCTTCTTCGGGTTTCTCTCGCTGATTTCGTTCGGAGCCAATGCCATGGACGATCCGCACCCGGTCCTTCTCGAAGCGACCTACCATCAGGTGAACGGAACGGATCGCGAGTATGGGCAGGGGGCGATCGAGCGGAATGAGCTTCGTCACCGCGAGATCGCACCGTCAGTCTGGCTCATTCTGGTCGACGCGCCCGGCGACACAGAAGTGTGGAGAGAGCGCCTGAACGCTGCGGTCCATAAGAAGCACGGCGCGTTCTCCGTCCGCCGGGCGTCCGAGGAGCAGGAGAGGAAGGTTGCCTCGGGAGAGATCGTGTTGCAGAAGTGATTTCGAACTTGTGACACGAACGCAGCAGCGAGCTTTCTCACTCGGGACGGCACTTCCATATAAACTCTCGCCCACAGGAGGATGTACTTGTGAGCGATGACCGGAATGCCCACGGGTTGACCCGCCGTGCCCTGATCGAATCGACGCTGATTGCCGGGGCCGCCGCCGCAGCGGCTCCCTTGCTGTCCGTTGCCGAGGCGCGCGCATCCGAGAGCGCGTCCGTGCCGGCGTTCGATCTCGATGAAGCGACGATCGCCCAACTCGCCGCGAAGATGGAGAAGGGCGAGCTCACCTCGCGCTCGTTGTGCGAGAAGTACATGGCTCGCATAGCCGTGCTCGATCGCAGCGGCCCGATGCTCAGGCATATCCTCGAGCTCAACCCCGACGCGCTGGCGATTGCCGATCAGCTCGACGCCGAGCGAAAGGGCGGCAAGGTCCGCGGACCGCTGCACGGAATTCCCATCCTGATCAAGGACAACATCGACACGCATGACCGGATGACGACGTCCGCCGGCTCGCTCGCCCTGGCGGGATCGATCGCGGCGCGCGATTCGTTCGTGGCCGAGCGGCTCCGTGCCGCTGGCGCGGTGATTCTCGGCAAAACGAACCTGAGCGAATGGGCCAACTTCCGCTCGACGCACAGCTCGAGCGGATGGAGCGGACGCGGCGGACAAGCGAGGAATCCGTACGCACTCGACCGCTCCTGCTCCGGATCGAGCTCAGGCTCCGGCGGCTCGGTTGCCGCGAATCTGTGCGCCGCGGCCATCGGCTCGGAGACTGACGGCTCGATTGTGTCGCCGTCCTCGACGTGCGGCATCGTCGGCATCAAGCCCACTCTCGGATTGGTCAGCCGTGCCGGAATCATCCCGATCGCGCACTCGCAGGATACGGCCGGCCCGATGGCGCGCACCGTAGCCGACGCGGCGATCCTCCTCACGGCCATTGCCGGAGCCGACTCGCGCGACGAGGCGACGCAGAAGATCCCCAGCGGCCCGCGGATCGACTACGCCGCCGGGCTTCGGCGCGATGG
Source organism: Thermoanaerobaculia bacterium (assembly GCA_035632455.1). Classification (GTDB taxonomy): domain Bacteria; phylum Acidobacteriota; class Thermoanaerobaculia; order Gp7-AA8; family Gp7-AA8; genus DASQGS01. The sequence continues at coordinate 3,875 of DASQGS010000372.1, forward strand.
TCTCAAGGGCGCGAAACTCGGCATCGTCCGGGCGAAAGGATTCGGTTACAGCGGCAAGGTCGACGCCCTGCTCGACGACGCCGTGCGTGTGCTTCGCGCCGAGGGAGCGACAGTCGTCGATCCCGCCGAGCTGGAGACCGTCAGCCAGTACGACAACGAGGAGTTGCTCGTGCTGTTGTACGAGTTCAAGGCCGATCTCAACAAGTATCTCGCCGGCCTCGCTCCCGGAAATCCGAAAACGTTGAAGGATCTGATCGCGTTCAACAATGCCAATCGCGATCGCGAGTTGACGTACTTCGGCCAGGAGCTCTTCCTTCAAGCCGAAGAGAAGGGACCGTTGACGACGAAAGAGTATGTCGACGCGCTGGCGAAATGTCGCGAGCTGTCCCAGAAGAAGGGCATCGACGCGGCGCTGGAGAAGAATAAGGTCGACGCCCTCGTCGCCATCACCGGCGGGCCGGCGTGGCTGATCGATCTGGTCAACGGCGACTACAACACCGGCAGCGACTCCACTCCGGCGGCTGTGAGCGGCTATCCGCACGTGACTGTGCCGACGGGCTTCGTCCAGGGCCTGCCGATCGGCCTCTCGTTCTTCGGCCGGGCGTGGAGCGAGGCAACGCTGATTCGCTTCGCGTACGCTTACGAACAAGCGACGACGGCGCGAAGAGTGCCGCAATTCAGGGCGCACGCTGTCGAAGTGTGACTACCGACCCTTCATCCACTCCGCCACCTCGGAACCCGGCATCGGCCTTGCGATGTGGAAGCCCTGGGCCAGGTCGCAGCCGAGCTCGCGCAAGCGGATCAGGGTGGCTTCGTTCTCCACACCCTCGGCAACGACCTTGCGGCCGAGGTTGTGGCAGAGCTGGATGGTCGATCGCACGATCGCCTCATCCGAGGGACTCTTGAGCATATCGATCACGAACGACTTGTCGATCTTGATCTCGTCGACAGGAAGGAGGCGCAGGTGCGAGAGCGAGGAGTAGCCGGTGCCGAAGTCGTCGATCGAGAGGCGAACGTTCATGGCACCGAGGCGCTCCAACACGCGCATCACATGGCCGGGATCGGCCATGATGCTGCTCTCGGTGAGCTCGAGCTTGAGGCTCTTGGGCTCGACCCGCCAGCGCGCGATTGCCTCTTCGATGAGCGTTACCAGCGCCGGATCGTGGAGCGAGCGGCCTGAGAGGTTCACGGCCACGTCCGCAGCCAGTCCGCGGTCGTGCCAGCGCTTGCACTCCGCGAGGGCCTCGTTCAACACCCACGCGGTGAGTGGCCCGATAAGGCCGGTGCGCTCGGCCAGCGGAACGAACTGATCCGGCAGCATGAGCCCGTGTCGGGGGTGGTTCCAGCGGACGAGGGCCTCGAATCGCTTGCAGACTCCGCTCTTGACGTCGATCTTCGGTTGATAGTGGAGCACGAGCTGGCGGAGATCCATGGCCTGGCGCAGGTCGCTGACGAGCGCGAGGCGCGTCGGGGAGTTGCGGTCCTGCTCCGGCGAATAGACGGCGCAGCCGCTGTTCGACTGCTTGGCGACGTACATGGCTACATCGGCGCGCCGCAGAAGAGTCGTTGGATCGTTGCCATGATCCGGGGCGATGGCGATGCCGATGCTGGCGCCGATCTCGAACGCGTGGTCCTCGACGATGAACGGGACCTCGAGGGCTCGGAGCAGCTTGCGTCCCGTGGCGACGGCAGCCTCGATATTCGGAATCGTGGGAAGGAGAATCGCAAACTCGTCGCCGCCGAGGCGGGCCACGGTGTCGGAAGCGCGGATCTGATTGCGAAGCCGCGGCCCGACCTGCATCAGAAGCTGATCGCCCATGTGATGGCCGAAGGTATCGTTGACCTCCTTGAACCGGTCGAGATCCATGATGACGAGGGCCAGCGATTCTCCCTGCCGCGTCGCGGAGAGAATCGCTTGCCCCAACCGATCGAGAAGCAGCACGCGGTTCGGCAGATCGGTGAGAACATCGTGCAGCGCCTGGCGCTGGAGCTCGGCCAGATGAGCCTTGCGGTCGCTGACATCGCGAAGGATGCACACCCAGTGCGTCAGGCGGTCGGTGCGGTCGCGCACCGGCATGACGTGCATTTCCAGGACGTAGGGGGTGCCGTCTTGACGGGAAGCCGAGGCCTCGCCCTCGAACGGACGCTCGGTTTCAAGGTGAGTCTGCAGGCGATCGAGGACGTCCCGCTCTGTTTCGTCGATGCACAACAGCGTCAGTGGCTGCCCGACCGCGTGCTCCGACGAATAGCCTGTGAGTTTTTCGAATCCGGCGTTGACGAAGAGGATGCTCGGCTGCTTCTCAGCCGACAGGAGGACGATTCCTTCGATCGCGTTCTGGACCGCCGATTCGAAGAGCCGAAGCTGGCTTTCGAACTGCAGCCGCTCGGCGATCTCCTGACGCAGCCGCTCGTTGGTAGCGGACAGCTCGGCAGTCCGTTCCTGAACATTGACCTCGAGGTCGTCGCGCGAGCGCCGCAACTCGTCTTCCATCCGCTTGCGCTGAAAGAACTCGGGCACGCTGATCGGGGCGTCCGAGACCCGTTGGTTGGCCGACGCCCGTCCTCTCTCGCGGCCGTACCGCTCGAGATGCTCTTCGATCCTCGACGGCGGCGCCATGATGAAGCGGCAATGCTCGCCCCCGGCGGCGAGGCATTCGACCTCGGCGGCAACGAGCGGAAGCCCGAAGCTCTCTTCGCACCAGCCCGACGAATAGCCGGCACTCATGATGCAAACCGGGGTCTCACTTCGCTGGCCGCGCCGCAGCCAGGCGTCGGATTCGAATGAGAACGGGTGGTCGTAGATGAGGTAGTAGCTCTCGTCCGGCGACGGATTCGACTCCGCGAAGATCTTCACGAAGGCCCAGCCGGAGTATGAGAAGTGAATCGGGCCCGTGGAGAGTTTGTCGATCGGGTCGGCGGCCTTCATGCGAGAGTGAAACGATCGCGCATCGGCGCGCCCGATGGCGTGGGCGATGTCGAAAAGGAGATTGTTCGCGACGCCGCGAGCTTCCTCGGGGCCGCGGTCGCGGTAGAGCGAGGTCACGAGATTGAAAAACTCGACCGACATCGAGGCGGCGCGCACCAGGATGTAGCGCTCGCCGGAGATCAGAATCGTGCTGTGGGTCGGGTCTTCGACGCGATCGGCGAAGTAACTGGCGACGTGCTGCTGTGCGCGAAGGAAGATCGGAGCGAACGGCTCCGGCACGTTGACCGCTTCGAGGCGCCCCCGGCTTTCCGCGCTTGGCTCTTCGCCCGGATGCTCGGCATTCTCCTGATCTTTGTGGCTGTCGCCAGCGCGCTCCTTACCGGTCTCTCTGTTCTGCATTAATTAATGCTACACCCTCGTCATAAGCGAAGAGCAGTGCGTAGATCACGTTCCAGGCCCTTGTAACCGGTGGGATTTGACCGACTTGGGCAATAATCTGCCGTTCATTTTTGGAGGGGCAAACATGCTCGTGCGCAAGTTCGGATGGCTGATGGTCGCGGTGCTTTCTGCATTGGAGGCGCTGCCGGCCGCCGCGCAAATCGATCCCGGTATGTACTCATCGTTGCGCTGGCGGACGATCGGGCCGTTCCGCGGCGGACGCACTGTCGCGGCCGCCGGCGTGGCGAAGCAGCCGAACGTCTTCTACATCGGTGTGAATAACGGCGGAGTCTGGAAGTCGAACGACTACGGGCGGGTCTGGACGCCGATCTTCGACGATCAACCGACCGGCTCGATCGGAGCTCTTGCCATCGCGCCATCCGATCCCAGCGTTATCTACGCCGGCAGCGGCGAGGGGCTCCAGCGCCCCGATCTGTCCACCGGCGACGGCGTGTACAAGTCGGCAGACGGCGGCAAGAGCTGGCAGCATCTCGGGCTGCGCGACGGCCAGCAGATCCCGGCCATCGCCGTCGATCCGCGCGACGCGAACCGCGTCTTCGTCGCCGTCCTCGGCCATCCGTACGGGCCGAACGAAGAGCGCGGCATTTTCCGATCGACCGACGGAGGCCGCACGTTTCAGAAAGTTCTTTACAAGGACGAGAACACCGGCGGCATGGATATCGCCATCGATCCGACGAATCCAGACAACGTCTATGCCGTGCTTTGGGCGGCGCGCCAGGGGCCGTGGGAAAACGGCGATTTCAAGGGCGCGACCAGCGGAATCTTCAAATCGACCGACGGCGGGACGACGTGGCAGCAACTGACGGTTGGTCTTCCGACTGCCGCTGACGGGCTCAGCCGCGTTGGCATCGAGATCTGCCAAGCCAATCCGAAGCGACTCTATGCCGTGGTCTTCGCCACAAAGCTCGGCGGCGTCTATCGCTCCGACGACGCGGGCGAGAGCTGGAAGCGGATGAACGACGACAGGCGTCTCTGGGGCCGCGACGGCGATTTCAACGAGATCCGCAGCGATCCGAAGAATCCCGACGTTGTCTACGTGGCGAACGTGGCTACGTGGAAGTCGACGGACGGCGGCAAGACATTCGCCTCATTCCGAGGAGCGCCGGGTGGCGACGACTACCATCGGATCTGGATCAATCCGGACAACACGGACATCATCCTGATCGCCTCGGACCAGGGCGCGATCATCACCGTGAACGGCGGAGAGACCTGGAGCTCGTGGTACAACCAGCCGACCGCGCAGATGTTTCACGTCAACGCTGACAACGCATTTCCGTATCGCGTGTGCGGTGGCCAGCAGGAAAGCGGCTCGGCATGCGTGCAGAGCCGCGGCGACGACGGGCAGATCACGCTGCGCGAATGGCATCCCGTCGGCGCAGAAGAGTACGGATACGCCGTGCCCGACCCGCTGAATTCCGACCTGATCTATGGCGGAAAGATCTCGCGCTACGACCGGCGCACCGGCCAGGTCAGCGACGTGACGCCGAAGCCGTTGAAAGGTCCGGGCTACCGCGTGATCCGCACCGCGCCGATCGTCTTCTCGCCAGTCGATCCGCACACTCTCTACTTCGCCTCGAACACGCTGTGGAAGACGACGAGCGGCGGGCGGAGCTGGAGCGAGATCAGCCCTGACCTGACGCGAAAGGATTGGGCCGTTCCCGCCAATGTCGGCGTCTACACCGGCACGCCCGCGGCCAAACCGACGCAGCGCGGAGTCATCTACGCCGTCGCGCCGTCGCCGCTCGACGTCAATCGCATCTGGGCCGGAACGGACGACGGCCTCATCCACGTCACGACCAACGGCGGCAAGAACTGGAGGAACGTCACGCCGAGGGACCTCGTGCCGTGGGCTAAGGTGTCGATCCTCGAGGCCTCGCACTTCGACGCAGTCACGGCCTACGCGGCGATCAACACGCTCCGCCTCGACGACCTGCGTCCGCACATCTACCGGACACGCGACGGCGGGACGAGCTGGACTGAGACCATCGCCGGAATCGCGGACGGCACCATCGTCAACGTCGTTCGCGAGGATCCGAAGCGAAAAGGACTTCTTTTCGCCGGCACGGAACAGGCGGTGTATGTCTCGTTCGACGACGGCGACCACTGGCAGCCGCTGCGATTGAACATGCCGGCGACGTCGATCCGCGATCTGATCATTCACAACGAGGACGTGATCGTGGCGACGCACGGCCGCGGGTTCTGGATCCTCGATGACATCGAGCCGTTGCGCCAGCTTGATGCCGGAACTGCGAAATCGGATGCCACGCTGTTCAAGCCGGCACGGGCATGGCGGTTCCGCTGGGACAAGTACACCGACACACCGATGCCGCCCGACGAGACGGCGGGGCAGAATCCGCCCGATGGCGCGGTCATCGACTACTACCTAAAAGACGCTGCCTCGGGGCCGGTCACGCTGGAGATCCTCGACGCCGCCGGGAACCTGGTCCGGCGCTATTCGAGCACGGACAAAGCCGAGCCACCGAAGGATGAGGCGAACATTCCGTGGTATTGGATTCGTCCGACGCAAGTGCTGCCGGCCGGCGCCGGAATACACCGCTTCGTGTGGGATCTGCACTATCCGCCCGCGCCGGGCTTGAAGAAAAGCTTTCCGATCTCGGCAATCTACAAGGACACGGCGCCCGATCCATTCTCGCCGTGGGTTCTGCCGGGCCAGTACCGCGTGAAGCTGATCGTGAATGGCCGCAGCTACACGCAGCCGTTGCAAGTGCGGATGGACCCGCGGGTGAAGACGCCTACCGAGGGGCTGGTGCGGCAGTTCCGGCTCTCGAAGCGGACCTGCGACGGCCTGGTGCAATCGCAGACCGCGCTCGACCAGCTCAAGAGCCTCCGCGCGCAGATCAAGCCGTTGCAGGATCGCGCCGGTGCCGGGGAGATTACGAAGTCTCTCGCCGCGATCGATCACAAAGCGGCCGTGTTGATGGGCGACGCTCCGGCCGACGAAGAGGACGATGAAGAGGAGGAGGGTCCGACGCGCGGTCATCGCGAGACGCTCGGCACGTTGCCGGCATCGCTCAAGACGCTCCTCGGCGTGCTGCAAGGAGCGGACCTCGCCCCGACCTCGCAGGCCGCCGCCGCAGTCGCGGACCGGCTCAACGCGCTCGCCGGCGTGATGAAGCGGTGGAACGCCTTGCAGAAGGACCTGGCGAACCTCAATGAGAAGTTGGATAAAGCTGGGATGGGAGTGATTGCAATCCGTTCGTGATAGAAAGAGCGCGCACAGCGGCGAAAACCGGCACCGGACGGGGTGACATACTTGCCGGAGAAGTGTTGTTCTATCAGCCGCGAAAGGGTCCCGGGGCACGATGCTTTGTCAGACTTGCAGCGCCTATAACGAAGACGATCGCGAGTTCTGCTATCGCTGCCAGAACAAGCTGCTCGTCCTTTCCGGCGTCAATGCCTTCACCGAGGAGGAGTCGGAAGACTACGAAGAAGAGACCGACCTCTCGCTCGATGAGCACCTTCTCGAGCGCGTCTCCGCGATCGAGGAGATCGTCAAGCGCTCCGCCGAAACGCTGCGCACCGCGGTCGAGGCGATCCAGAAGCACGAGCGCGCCATCTTCGTGAATCAGACCGGTCTGCTGTCGGTCAAGGACCTTCTCGAAAAGAAGAATCTCGTGGCCAGCGACGAGCTCGTCGAGCTGTGGGAATCCAAGATGGGCGAGCAAATGCTCGCTCTGGAGAAAAAGCAGCGATTCAACGAGCGCAGGGATCGCATCATGTCCCTGTTCCACGGCGACAAGAAGGATCGATTCCTCCAGCTTTTGGCGGAGGCCGAGGCGGCGGTGGACGCGTTCGAGCCCGACCGCGGCATGAAGGCGCTGGAGGAGGCGTTCAAACTCGACCGCGATAATTACGAGCTGAGCTTCTTCCTCGGCGAGATGCTGTTCAATGACGGCGATCTCGATCGCGCCAAGATGTACCTGGAGCGGACGCTCGAGGTTCAACCCGATCACTTCGATGCCGCCGTCTTCTACGGCGTCCTCCTCCACGAGCGCCAGGACCTCAAGGGCGCCGAGCGCTGGCTCCGCCGGGCCATCCAGATCTCGCAGGATTCCTTCCTGCCGTACTTCTCGCTCGGCGCGATCTATGCGCGCAAGGGGAAGCTTCTGCGCGCGCAGAAGTTCCTGGAGAAGGCCATCCAACTCGAGCCCATCCCGCAGGCCTTCTATCTGCTAGGCACGATCTTCTACGACAAGGGTCAGCTCGAGCGCGCCATCCGCGCGTTTCAGAGCGCGCTGAAGCTCGATCCGGAATACGAGGAGGCCATCTATCACCTCGGCCTCTGCTTCCTCGACCGCGACTGGAATCGCAAGGCCATGCAGTGCTTCCAGGAAGCGCTGGAGCTGAATCCGAACAAGATGGAGTACCAGCAGGCGGTGCAGATCTACGAGGGAATCGGCGGACACATCCCCCTGCAGGGTCCCGCAGCGGAGGAATTCGCCGAGGCGGAGAGTTTCGCCAGTCAGGGCAACTACCTCGAGGCCCTCGAGCACTACCGGCACGCTTCGCAGGCCGATCCGGACAACGTCAAGATCCTGATGCCGTACGCGCTTCTCTGTTCGCACCTCGACATGAACGGTGAGGCCATCGCCGCGGCCCGGCGCATCCTCAAGTTGCGCCCGACCGAGGTCGTGGCCGCGGCCGCCTACACGACGCTGGTCGAGGCGCTACGTGCGGAGGGCAACTACAAGGAAGCGAACCGCGCCCTCGAAGAGATGCTTCGCGATTACTCGTCGAATTACGCCAAATCGATCGCTTATTACGAGAAGGCCTACAACCTCGCCGAGATGGGCGAGAACCTCGACGAGGCCCTGGAGAGCGCGAAGCTTGCCCTCCGCTTCTCGCCGAAGGAGCTCAAGCAATTCCCGCTCGCGGCGCTGGGCTGGGTCTACTTCAAGCGCCACGACTTCGCGAATGCCGTCGATTTCCTGACCCGCTCCGCCGACGTCGGCCCGACCGCCACGAACCTCATGCACCTCGGCATGGCCCTCCTCGAGAGCGGCGAGAAGGAGCGCGCCCGTGCCATCTTCCGCAAGGCGAAACACTTCAAGGCCAAGGGCGCGGGGCTCGAGGAGAAAATCCTGGAGCAGGTCCGCAGCGCAAACAAGCTTATCGACCGGTTCCACGCGCGAAGGCGCAGGGCGGCGAAGACGGGGTAGCGAGGAGTTAGCCAGTTAGCCAGGCGAATTGTGACCGCGGCTCGGCCGAACACCCGTTGGCGTGGGCCTAGCAGCAGTTGTGGTGCGCACGAAGATGACCGCGTCGAACTCGGCAGCAAGGCGCCTCTTCCGGTAGCTACCTGGCACAAACACGGCCCCGAACTCCCTGACTGAAATCGGCAAGCGTAGCTCGATCGGCGCGCTCCGCATCTCGAGTCCGAACAGTTCTAGAGGCACTTTGGCCAGACTCCGGTCGAACTCACCGCCATCACGTAAGGTAACGACGACTTCGTCAACGCCCGAGTGCAAACTGGCGTCGGCGTGGGCGCGAAAGCGACCCTCGCCGAACTCGAATCCAATGACTCTGTAT
>DASQGS010000373.1:0-8202 GCA_035632455.1 Thermoanaerobaculia bacterium
GGCGTCGCTTGCGGCGATGAGACCGTCGAGTGGATCGAATCGATGAACGAGGCTTACTCGCGTGAAGAAAGCTGCCGCGGTCGCGACGACAATTGCGCTTCCGACGAGCGCCGCACCGTTCCACCCTTTCAGACGCAGCAAGTTCTAACCTCTTCTATCTATGTGATCTTGCGACCTCGCACTGGGCAGTTTGCCACAAGAAGTGCGATCCGCCGTGAACAAATTCGAGTTCGGGTCGGGACTGGTCAGCGATCAATATCAAGAGGTCGAACTGGTGAACACTCGGCTGGTCGCTTCAGTCCACTCGGAGGGTCTTGTTCACCAGCATCGCCGTGCGCCGATTGCTCAGTGACCGCAGGATTCCATCGAGCACCGCATCCAGATCCGCGGCCACGTCCTCGGCCAGAAAGCGCAATACCAGGTAGCCGTTCTCCTGAAGCAACTGGTCCTTGCGACGATCGCGGCGGTACGCAGCCGGATCCGCCAGATGCTGCGGACCATCGACTTCGACCACGAGACGCGAATCGGCGCATAGAAAATCGACTTCCATGCTTCCGTGGCTGTCGAACGGGATTGGCAGCTCAGCGTTCACACGAAACCGTCCTCCGGTCTCCGGCAAGGTCTCTAGACGCCGGTATAGAAATGCCTCGGTTGCGCTTCGCGCTCGATTAGCGCCCTCGAGCTCCGGCGGAATTGGGCGAGCCGCTTGAACAAACAGGTTTGCCAGCGGTAGGTCAAGGCCGTCGCGAATCAGCCTCCGGACGCTGCCGGTGTAGTTGCGTTTCCATAGCGGATCGGCGGGAAGGGGCACGTCCGCGGGCCATCCCGGAACTGCGCTGGCCGGGAGCACGATCGTGTATCCCACGGCCTCGTATGCGCTGCAACGGCGGTCGAACATCCGAGCCAGCATGGGCACGTTAATGTCCGCATAATCGTGAACGCGAACCTCGCGCTTGCCGTCGTAAAGTCGGTGCAGTCTGCCGGCGTACTGTGCGATGGTCCCGCGCCATGACACAGGAAGCGTGACGAATAGCGTGTCCAGCCGAGGGTCATCGAATCCCTCGCCGATGTACTTGCCCGTCGCGAGGATGACCCGGCCTTCGTCGCGCGGGATTGCCGCCAGCCGATCCGTGGCCTCCTGGCGTTGCTTCCTGCCCATTCCACCTCGGAGCACCACAAGATGAGGAACACCCGCAGCGAGCCCGCTCGCGAGGCGATCGAGATGCTCGTTGCGCTCAGTCAACACGAGCGGCGACCGGCCGTTGCGCACAGCATGAATAACGTCACTGCAAATGCGCTGGTTGCGCGTCTCGTTCTCGACCAGCTCCTGGTATAGAGCGTGGAACTCGAATCGCGCGTTGGGTCCGCCAGTGAGGGAAGACAGGAAGGCCGTCGGGCACACGATCACGGTGTGCTCAAACGGCCGCGCCGCAGCCTGCCCTTTCGCGCTGACTCGATACCGGACCGGCCCGCACTGCATGAAGATAATCGGGTGACGCCCGTCCTTCCGCGCCACGGTTGCCGACAATCCCGTGACGAATCGCGCTTTCGCACGTCGCGCCACCTGTTCAAAACTATGCGCCGATAGGTGATGGCATTCATCGACAATGAGATGTCCGTAGTCGCCGACGCGATCATCTACTACACCCTTGCGGACGAGGCTCTGCATGAGGCCCACGTCGAGCGAGCCGTTAGGCCGATTGCGACCCCCGCCGATTCGGCCAATCCCAGTTGCCGGAAGGCTCAGGAATGCGGACAAGCGCTCCACCCATTGGTCGAGCAATTGCTGCCTATGCACGAGCACGAGAGTGTTAACGCCGCGCTGCGCGATGAGCCACGCCGCGATCACGGTCTTACCGAATGCCGTCGTCGCGGACAGAACGCCGGTCTCATGCGCGAGCATCGCAGCGGCCGCGAGCTTCTGCTCAGGCCGGAGCTCTCCTTGAAACGCGACTTGCAGAGGCTGGCCTGTGAACCGCTCGTCGCGAATAACAGGACGAACGCCGAGGTCGGACAGCAAACGACATACGTCATCCAGGCAGCCCCGCGGCAGTCCGAGATGATGCGGATGCTCTTCGGCGCAGCCGATGAAAAGCCGGGGCCAGAGCGTCCTTGCCGATGTAGATCTCGTTCCCCAGAACCAGCTCCAAACTCTCGGGCGGTTCGCAGGCAATGGGCGGCTGTTTCCGCTGGCGTCCTGGCGGGAGGGTCCACGGCTGATCCTCATCTTCGTCGGGTGGAATTCGCACGCCGACAATTCGCCCTCGCCGCTCGCCGTCAGCCACGATGCTTTCGAGTTGTGAGCGATCGATCTTGTGTACGCTCGACAAGAAATCCCATTGGTCCGAATATGGCGTGAGCTGCGCGTCGAGAAAGACGCTGTTGCCGCGTTCGCGCGGCTGCTTCTGCAGTGGCAATGCAATCAGGTTGCCGAAACCTCCCCGAGGCATCGTGTCCTGATTCGGGAAGAGGCGATCGTACGAGTCAAGGCCTGTATCCGGATGCCGGTCCATCGTTTCGGTCAGGATGTACGATCCGAGCTTGCGCGCCAGCGTGGCCGGCACGGCCGTTTCGAAAAACAACCAGACGTGTCCGCCCCGGCCTGAGCGTGACCGTTCGAGCGCCGCCGGAAGACTCAGGCGGCTGCATGTGTCGAGGAATGCAGTCGCATCTTCGCGCCACCCAGTCTTGTCGAAATCGGCTGCCAGGAGGAAGCAGCATTCATCAGGGAGCATCGGGTAAATGCCAAGGACGAATGGCTGGCCGGCATCGTCATGGCCCGACAAATGCCATCGGATCACATCATCCGTAACCGGGAGAAAGCGGCGGTTGGAGCAGTCGGCGCACTTGATCCGCGGCTTTTCGCAGATCCCTCGGACCCACTCGTTTGCGCAGGCAGGTGCGTAGCCGGCCTTCCCCGTCTTTCGGCTCTCGAAGCGCCGCGGGTAAACGTCTTCACGGCCGCGGAAGAGCGAACGGAACTGCGCGATCTTGGCGTGAGTCGGGGAGAGCTGGTGAACGGCGCCCGAGGCTGGATCCATCGGAACATAGTAATCGTAGTGGCGAAACGAACTACCGAGCTCTCCAGGCCGCCGCGCCCAATGGCGCCGTTAGCACCCAAGCGGAGAGATCCGGCAACGAGTGCTTGCATCGTATGCCTACAGTGCCTATCATTCATGCATGCAATACACAGTACGTGGCATTCCTGGCGCTCTTGACGCTGCTCTGCGCGCCCGCGCCCGCTCCGCGGGCAAGAGCTTGAACGAGGCGGCTATCGATGCCCTTGCGGAAGGCACCGGCTTGATCGGCGCTCCGCAGAAGCGAAGGGATCTCGGGGATATCGCTGGTACTTGGAAAGCTGACAAGCTCCTCGAATCCGCTCTTGCTGCGCAGGACCAAGTGGATGAGGATCTCTGGCGGTGAAGGTCGCTCTCGATACCAATCGATACGTGGATTTGTGCAAAGGCGTTGTTGAGACCGTGACAATCCTAGAGGAAGCCGAGACCGTGCTCTTGCCCTTCGTCGTCCTCGCCGAGCTTCGCGCCGGTTTCGCCCATGGACGCCGGCAGGCAGAGAACGAGCGGATGTTGCGACGCTTTCTCCTGAAAGACGGCGTGCAAGTGCTCTTCGCCGACGACCAGACGACGCATCACTATGCGGCGCTGTTTCGGCAACTCCGGAAACAGGGAACTCCAATTCCGACCAACGACATGTGGCTGGCGGCATTGGTCCTCCAGCACAATCTCGTTTTGCACGCGCGGGATAAGCACTTCGATCACCTACCTCAACTCGTCCGTGTATGAGGGACGTCCCTCGCGGAGTCGCCAGCCGATTTCGCACTCCCGCAACTTCTCAGCGGGGCAGCAGCTCGACGCCGGTGATGCCGAGGTGATGATCGGTTGACCAGACCTGCTCAATTCCGTGCTGCTCGATCAGGCTGAGACTCGACGCGTCCACGTACGTGAGCTTCGAGCCGCGATAACGATCGAGCATCCGGCGAGTGTTGCGGTGTTGTTCGCTCGCGATCGCATGAATCTTCAGGCCTTCCAAGTGATCGAGGAGTGTGGCGAAGGTCCTCGCCGCTTCCTCTCCCATTCGATGAAGAAACCACGACCATCCTTCCGACACCACAAGATACGAGGTGGACCATTTGGGCCGCTCGCCGCCGAACAGCGCACTGGCTTGCAGATGCCAGCGATCCCGCCGGTTCATGAGGGCGATGAAGATTCCCGTGTCCAGAAACACGCTGGGCCTCACAACGTCTCCCGGTCGTAGACGACGGTGTCGACCGACTCGCTGTCGTTCTCGCTCCCATCGAAAATGCCGGCGAAGGACATCCACGGCCGGGTCGGCGATTCACGAGCAATGACCTCGGCGACCGCCCGGCGGCAGAGCTCAGCCATGGAGATGCCATGACGTGCCGCGGTGGCCCGTGCTCGCGTGTAGAGATCCGCGTCGAAAGAGATTTGGGTACGGATCACGTGTTATCACCTCTCGTAAAGATGATAACACAACCTGCAATCGAAGGATCAGAAACACCAGGAGCGACCACGGCTACCTTGTTTGATAGATGCCTTGGCCGGCACACTCTTCCATCCAGCCGGAAAGGCTTAATTGCGCCGGCCTTTCACCACAGGTAAGCTTACGGAATGCCCGACGGGGGAACGGTCGACCAGATCGAGAACGTGATTCTCGAGACGGCGCGAGCACTGGCTGAGGAGCTGGGCGGGGTGCGCGCGGCGAATGCTGTCGAGCCGAATTCATCGCTGGAGCGCCAGGTTGGTCTTGGCAGCCTTGAGCGCGTCGAGCTGCTGCTTCGCCTGGAGCGGCGATTTGGACATGCTCTCAATGATCAGCTCCTGACGCTCGATACGCCCGCGGAACTTGCGCGGGCCGTGGCGGCGGCCGGTGGCGCGCCGCCCGCGCAGGCCGTCGAGCGCGGTGCGATTGGTCCGGCCACGCCGATGCGCGTCGCGGTCCCGACCATTCACGCGGCGCTCTGGCACCGGGCGGAACTGACACCGGAGCGCCCGCACGTGTTTGTCCGCGACACGGACGGCATTGAGCAGGTCGTCACTTACGGCCAGCTTCTTTCGAATGCCCGAGCGGTGGCCGGCGGTCTGCGCGATCGCGGTGTGAACCGTGGCGACACGGTGGCATTAATGCTGCCGACCAGCGTGGAGTTTCTCTATGCCTTCCACGGCATCCTGATCGCCGGGGCGATCCCGGTGCCGATCTACCCGCCGGTGCGGCTCGACCATCTCGATGAATACGCCAGGCGCCAGTCGGCCATTCTGCGCAACGCCGCGGTGCGGTTGATGATCACGATTCCGCGTGCCACGATCATAGCGTCGATCCTTCGTTCCTCGGTTCCGTCGCTCACCGCGGTCACGATTGTCGAGGAGCTCGTGTCCCGCGGCGTTCCGTGGACCACACTCGATGGCGCGGGCGGCAACCCCGCCTTCATTCAATACACGTCGGGGAGTACCGGGCACCCCAAAGGCGTGCTGCTCACGCACGACAACCTCCTCGCCAACATCAAGGTCATGACCGCCGGTCTCGACCTGCAGCCGGACGACGTCGGCGTGAGCTGGCTGCCGCTCTATCACGACATGGGTTTGATCGGCACGTGGCTGTTCAGCCTCGTCAATGGAATCCCGCTGGAGCTGCAGTCGCCGCTGTACTTCCTCGCACGGCCCGAACGCTGGCTGCGGACGATCCACGAGCGCCGCGCAACGCTCGGTGCCGCTCCGAACTTCGCGTTCGAGCTCTGCATCAACCGCATCGCGGATGAGGCCCTGGAAGGCCTCGACCTTTCGTCATGGCGCTGCCTGCTCAACGGCGCCGAGCCGATCAGCGCGAGCACGCTGACGCGTTTTCAGGAGCGGTTCGGTCCATACGGATTCCGGCCGGGCACGATGATGACCGTGTACGGCCTCGCGGAGTCCTCGGTCGCGCTCTGCTTCCCGCCGGTCGGGCGGCCACCGCGAATCGACTCGGTGCGCCGCGAGGCGTTCGAGCGCGACGGCCGCGCCGAAGTGGCCGCCGAGGGCGAAGCCGCGCTTCAATTCGTGTCGGTCGGAACGGCGCTTCCGGGTCACGAGATCCGCCTGATCGACGCAGCGGGAGCCGATGTGCCGGAGCGCCGCGTAGGCCGCCTGATCTTCCGAGGACCGTCAGCGATGCCAGGATATTACCGGCAGCCGGAGGCGACTGCGGCGATCGAGATCGATGGCTTCTACGACACTGGCGATCTCGCCTACATGGCGGATGGCGAGATCTACATCGCCGGCCGGAGCAAGGACCTGATCATCAAGGAAGGGCGCAACCTCGTGCCGCAGGAGATCGAGGAAGTCACGGCCGCCGTTCACGGCATCCGGCGCGGATGCGTGGTGGCTTTCGGGATCGAGGACCAGGAGCGCGGCACGGAGAAGATCGTGGTGGTCGCGGAGACGCGCGCGCAGGACGCGACGAAGCTCAGGGCGATGGAGTCCGCGGTCGTCGCGGCGGTCACGGATGCGATCGGCCTGCCTCCCGACGTCGTCATGCTCGTCCCACCCGGCGCGGTGCCGAAGACCAGCAGCGGCAAGATCCGGCGACTGGCGACGAGGGATCTCTATCTACAAGGCACTCTCGGACGGACGCCGCGACTCTCGCTGGCGATCATGTTGCGGCTCGGCCGCGCTGCGCTCGGCGAAACGGGGCGGCGTGCGTGGCGAGCGGTCGTGCGCGCTGCCTACGCGGTGAGGGTCGTCGTGGTGGCGGCACCAATCGTGTCGACGGCATGGCTTCTGGTGGCACTGATTCCGAGCGCCGCGCTTGCGCGAGCTCTTCAGCGCGGCGGAGCGCGACTGGTCCTGCGGATCGCCGGCTGCCGCCTCAGCGTGACCGGCGGTGAGCGCCTGAAGGGTGGAGGGCCGTTTCTCCTGGCCTGCAATCACTGCTCGTACTCCGACATCTTCGCGACGCTGGCGCTTGTGCCGGCAGACTTCGCGTTCGTGGCGAAGGAAGAGGTGATTCGTTGGCCGTTCATCGGCTGGTTCGTGCGAAGAGCGGGGCACCTGACGGTCGATAGGCTCGATGCGTTCGACAGTCTGGCCGCGGTCCGCAAGACGGTAGAGGCGGTGAAGTCGAATCGCTCGGTGCTCGTCTTTCCGGAGGCCACGTTCACGGAGAATGCCGGCCTGCGGCCGTTTCGGCTAGGCATCTTCAAGATCGCGGCTGAGACCGGAATGCCGGTCGTGCCGATGGCGCTCGAAGGAACGCGGCGTGTCCTACGGCCGGGGACCCACGTGCCGAAGCCGGGACCGATCAAGCTCTGGATCGGCGAACCAATCGCGCCAGCGGGAAACGACTGGCGGAGCATGGTGGAGTTGCGCGACCAAGTGGCCGGAGCGATTGCCGAGCATTGCGGCGAGCCGCGCACGAACTTGATCGCCGGCGGATATCAGCCCGACGCCGTCTGAAAGGCAGTCACGGCCGTCGCCGCCTGCGACTCCATCCGCACGCGCTCATCGAGAAGCGGCTTCTCCGAGGACATAAGCGCGTGGATGTGATCGCGAAACGCAGTCCACGTCGGGAAGTCCGCTGGCTGGACGGTGCCGAGGCCGGTGTAGCCGATGACATTGTCGCGTTGCCGTTCCTGAAATGCGGCCATGCCTGACTTCAGCACCACGTAGACCGGGATGCGATTGTCGAACGCCACCTTGAGCATTCCCTTTCGCAGCGGACGAATCTGCTCGCCGTACGAGTTGCCCCCCTCCGGATAGACGATGTAGGAGTGGCGCGCGAGGCCGGCCACAAGGCCGCGAACGGATGCGGGGATGGAGCGGGCCTGTCGATGGTCGAAGACCTGCGAGCCCATGCCGCGCATCCACCAATAGGCAAAGAGCGTGCGTTTGATGGCCTCATTCGCGAGGTACGCCTTGTGGACCACGAGGCTGTCGAACGCGAAGTCCATCTCGTTGACGTGATTGAGCAGGATAAGATGGCCGGACTCGGGGCAGTCGATTTGTCCGAAGCGAACGATGCGTGTGCCGGTCAGGCGCCGCACGCGATCGCCCCAGATGACCGAGCCCTCGAGAAACACCTTGATCCTCTGCTCGTGGCGTCCGATCAGGGTGCAGCCCAGTCCCTTGATGAGGTAAGGCATTCCAGGGCCGAACATCGCGAAAAGCACGTCCGCGTAGATGCGCACGACCA